>JALUEN010000111.1 GCA_027052755.1 bacterium
ATCCCACTATACCCTCTCAAATGGAGAAGATCTCTAAGAAAGACCTAAAGTCCTTCAACTTTAGCGATAAGTTTACGAGGGGAGATGTGATTGACGTATATGATACCCCAAGGGACTTCTTCAAAGCACTAATAAAGGATATAAATAATGCCAAGGAAAGGATCTATATAACTAATTTAATCATCGCCAATAAGGACAATGACAAGATCTCTGGCATGCTACTAAAAGCTTTAATAAATGCTAAAAAGAGAGGAGTAGATGTTAAGTTAATTTTAGATAAAGCTGCAACTGCTTACGTGAATGGTAATAGTACAGTTGAAGCCTTAAAAAGGGCAGGTATTCCCGTAAAACTTCAACCCACCTTATCCTTGAAAAGGCTAATTAAGGATAAATCCTTTATTGTAGCGGAACACAGGAAGATCTTCCTAGTTGATGATAAAGCTTATCTAGGTGGTGTGTGTATCAGTGATCTCTGGTATAATAACAACTACAGGGATCTAATGTTAAAGCTCAAGGGAGCAGTTGTAGAGGATATCGTTAAGGAGATCTCAAGATCATGGCCCACAGAGAAGTTTATCGTATTCAAGGACAATCAGAACAAAGGGCATATCTCAATGGAGGTTATAGATACCTTAAACGGCGATTTGACCTTTAAAGAAAAGGCTTTAGAGCTGATAAGGAAAGCTAAAAAGGAGATATGGGTGGAGAACCAGTACTTGGTAGACGAGGATGTGGCAAAAGCACTTGATGAGGCGGCTAAGAGAGGTGTAAGAGTAGTGCTCGTTGTCCCCAAGAACAAGGATGACTTCATCAACGATTACCTCTATATACCTATCTCTAAGGTCCTCACAGAAGACCTTGTTAAGGATGGTGCTGAGGTCTGGAGATATAAAGGAGATGGAAACCAGTACCTACTTCACACCAAGCTGATGATAGTAGATGATAGGTACGTTCTAACCGGTTCACATAACTTAGACTACATGTCAACTGAGAGGAATCATGAAATCAGCTTGCTCATTGACTCTCAACCCTTAGCAGAGAGGCTAAAGGGCTTCATACGGGAGGGGATAAAACACTCGGAACCAGAGACGCCACTGAGAGGGTTTAAGAGGGTATGGGCTCAGGTTGCTAGATTTCTAATCAAGCACTCCCCTGCTGGCCCAGTGGATTAAAAGAGTAGCAATGGGTTAAGGGTAGCGGTCAAAAAGGTTAGCAGTTACACCCATAGGAGAGAAAGAACTGAGACTGCAGAGATAGGCCAGACCTTTTAAGGGTATAGAGGATTTTCCCTGAAATGAGTAGAGGTTTGAGATTTTGACTCTTTGATCACTTCCCTTTTAGACTCTTATTAAGAGGTAGTTAAAAGATAGGTATGTTTTAGAGTTAGCTCTTCGTGCTAGTTTCCAAAACTATTATCTTCTCATCCCCTCTAAAGGTATAATCCAATGGTGGATTAGATATATGCTCTACTTTACCCTCAAGCTCCCTTTCAACTGCTAGTATGATCACGTTCCTCTCCTTCTTCATCTTCACTAAAGCCTCCTCAAAGGTACTGCCCAGGTACTCGCTGGGTAGGTCAACCTTAGAGATCTTCGCAGGAGTTCTCAGCGAGAGCACATCAGATATAAAGCTCATTAATCCTTTGTTAGCAACGCTGGAAGCTATAGCGTATCCTATGAACTCATCATGTATGAATATATCATCAACTATTCCCTCTAACTCAAGGTGCTCTATGTTAGAGTAGTCCAATATCTCAATAAAGGTATGAACTTTAGGATTAATTTTCTCAATAGTTAACGCAGTTAAGACAGTTCTAGCATCCCTATCCTGGTCAGATAAGGAACCGTCTCTTCCCTTATCAGATAGGATTATACAGACTGAGGCTTCACCTATCTTAGCTCGTTTCAGCGCTGACGCCTTAGTAAAGTCATCCCTTATGAAGACCACTTTAGATATATCTATGTCATACCTATCCTCTTGGAGATCTATAGTATCCCTATCTGCGACAACCACTATAGTCTTTGATCCTAGCTCCTTAGAGGACTGAAGCTGATAAATTATTATCGGTAGTAACCTAGAATAACCACAGATCACAACGTGGTTCTTGAGACTAAGCAGAGCCTCCGATTCCATAGCCTCTATCGCCTTCCTCAAACCTATTGAGAATATAGTGGTAACGATACCCACGAAGAGAGCGAAAAGAGTCATTCCTGAGAAGTTTATGAACAACATGACTAACCTCCCCTTGAGGTCATTAGGTACCTCAGGTACAGGTTCTCCAGCTATTAAGGAGAAAACTGCGTACCAGAAGGAATCTAAGAAACTCTCATGTCCTGTTCCGATATACCAGTGATATAAAAGGCTACTTGTTACCACCAGTATAATTGTGATGGTTATCAGCGCTAGGTAGTCCCCGTATCCCTTAAAGAAAACCCAAGCAAGTAGCGAGAACCTCTTAGCTAAGATTTGTAAGAGCCTGAAAGCCCTGAAGACTCTAACTAGCCTGAACAACCTCAGGAGCCTACCGATCCTAAACCACCTGAAGAGCGGGAACACAGCAATAACATCTAGGAGGTAAACTCGCCAGAACTCTATCTTGTCATCATAGGTCCAGAACCTGAGGGATAGCTCTATAATAAAGATTAAGGTTATCAAGTCGTTAAGTAATGCCACACGGGTTTCCAAGGGTGAGTTAGGCGGAAGGAGGAGTTCCCAGACTATGGTAACACAGGAGATGAAGATCAAAATCCCAATAGAGATCTCCACAAATATATTATCAAAAAAATTCTTCAGCGAATTTCTTAACTTACTGAGGTTAAAGTTACTCATGATAGAGGTCAGCTCTGCTCACCTAGGTTTAGGTTCTCACCTTTAGGGTGTGGATTTCTTTCCCTTGTCGCTTTCCTCTGACGCTTCACCTTAACCTCCTCAACGATCTTAGAGTACTCCTCTCTAGATAGTTCTCCTTTACCTATTAGATAGTTAATAAAAGCATCAACTACCTTAGGATCAAATTGAGTACCCCTGTTATCTATTATCTCAGCCACTGCTTCCCGCAAGCTCTTAGGGGGTCTATAGGGACGTTTTGATCTCATAGCTATAAAGGCGTCTGCTAACGCTATTATCCTAGCTTCAACAGGGATCTCATAGGTTCTCAATTTATCTGGATATCCTCTTCCATCCCATCTCTCGTGATGAGACCTCACGATAAGTCTTATTCTCTCAAATAACTTCAGGTTAGAGAGGATATTCTCCCCTACTTCTGGATGTTTCTTAATCTCTGCCCACTCCTCCTCGTTTAACGAGGAGTTTTTTCCCAATGTCCCCTCTCTTATCACGACATATCCTATGTTCTGAAGCTTCGCTGCCTCCTCCACTAGCTCTATCTCCTCAAAGCTCAATCCCATCTGTTTTGCCAGCTCCTTAGCTAGGGAAGCTACCTTCTTGGAATGTCCTTTTAACTCCTCAGTTTTACCCTCTACCACATCAGCTAGTTTCTCTATTGTATCCTTAGCAGCGATCAGAATTCTAGTGTAGTTAAAGATAGAGTAAAACACGGGAAACAGAGGAGCGATAAATAGTAGAAAAGCCCATGTAGAGGCTCTCACAAAAGTAGCAGAGAGGAATGCGAGAAACGGTATAGTGAAGGTATTTATCAACATATGATAGAAGGGCGGGACGATAACAGTTTTTAACTTAAACCCTTCCTTAAGGACCCTAAGCAATCCCTCAGTGTAATACTCAAGCCCTTTAAAAATGATGTAAAGCAAGGTCATAAGTGAGAACTGATTTAGGGCGAGGAAGATGTTATCCGATAAGACCCCTAGGTCCAGGTAGGCGTAAATGTACCATATTAAGAAGAAGTATAAGATAGAGATCAGCTCAGTTACCTCCTCCAGAGGTGATCGTCCTATAGCACGAGCGGTCTTCAGGTCAACCTTTCCCAGACGTATGAGAAAATTACTCATATAAATCCTAAGCAGTTTTACAGCTAATAATATGATAACCAGGAGCCCTCCTAATCTTAAATCAAAAGGTAGGAGAAATATTAATGAGAAGAGAAACATCTCGCTAGGTCTAATCCTAGCGCCAAGCGGTATCCTTATCAGGAAGAAATCTGTCAAGAAATAGGAAACAAGCAGGAGCGATAATATTCTGGCTAAATCCAGCCTGGAGTAGAGCTCTAGCCATGGCTCCCAGATGAATAGAGGTATCAGCCAAATTCCCGACATCTCTTATCACCTTAAGAAGGAGAAAAGCTACTAGAACTCAAAGCCACGAGGGATTGGGAACGCCTCCGCTAACTCCCTCACCTTTCTCGTTACCTCCTCTTTTACAGTTTCGCTTTCTGGGTTCTTTAATCTCTTAGCTATAAGCTTTGCTACTTCCCTTATCTCATCTTCCTTCATACCCCTAGTAGTTAAGGCAGGTGTACCCAGCCTTATACCGCTAGCTACCCTAGGTGGGTTAGGATCAAAGGGGATCAAGTTCTTATTAACAACTATTCCCACCTCTTCAAGTAACTCCTCTGCCTGAGCTCCAGTAAGCCCAACAGTCCTCACATCTACCAGAACCATATGAGAGTCAGTTCCTCCTGACACTATACGAAAACCTTGATCTGCTAATTCCTCAGCTAAGGTCTTAGCGTTAGCTACCACCTGCTTTTGATATTCCTTAAACTCCTCTTCCATAGCTAACTTAAATGCGACAGCTTTCGCAGCGATAACGTGCATCAGAGGTCCACCTTGAGCACCAGGGAAGACAGCCTTATCTATCTTCTTCGCTAGTTTCTTCTTAGACAGTACAAAACCACCCCTAGGCCCTCTTAAGGTCTTATGTGTAGTAGAGGTAACGAAATCAGCCCATTTAACGGGAGAGGGGTAAACCCCAGCAGCTATCAAACCTGCATAGTGGGCCATGTCAAACATAAAGTAAGCTCCAACCTCATCAGCTATCTCCCTGAAGATCTTGCTGTCTATTGCCCTGGGGTAAGAGGATGCGCCAGCAATAATCAATTTAGGTTTATGTTTCCTAGCCAGATCCCTAACTAGGTCATAGTCTATCATCTCGGTTTCCCTTGAGACGGTGTAGTAAACTGGGTTATAAAACTTACCAGAGAAGTTCACAGGACTACCATGGGATAGATGTCCACCTTGCGATAACTCCATAGCTAAGATAGTATCGCCAGGCTTAAGCACTGCGAAGTAAACAGCCATGTTAGCTTGAGTTCCAGAGTGAGGCTGGACGTTGGCGTGTTCTGCTCCGAAAAGCTTCTTAGCCCTCTCACGAGCTAAATTCTCTATCTCATCCACGAACTGACATCCGCCGTAATACCTCTTACCTGGATATCCCTCTGCGTATTTGTTGGTCATCAGCGAAGCAGTAGCTTGTAAAACGGCTTTAGGAGCGTAGTTCTCAGATGCAATTAAGTTTAAGGTAGTTCTCTGTCTAATCTCCTCCTTAGCGATCACCTCAAAAACTTCAGAATCCGCTTCCCGCAGATCTGAGAAGATAACAGATATGCTCATCTCTATCCCCCCATAAGGTGTTTGTCTCCTATTTAATTTCCTCCGAACTTCCCTTAGATTCTCCTTCTGTAGAAAGCTCTTCAAAGCTGATAGTATCCCATTCTAGGTCCTCTAATTTCCTCTTGAAGCCTTCAAGAGAGGAGAAATCAGATCCAAACCCCAACATCTTGTAAGCCATTCCTCGTATCCCAAGGTCTTCGTTAAGGGACTGAATAGCTTTCAAGAACTTATCCTTAACTCGGTTAAGGACAACCCCTATGTTATTTAGGGGGGTGTTAGGAAAGATAACAGCGATCTCTCCTCTAAGTCTACATGGTATATCCACCGCTCTAACGGTATCTTTAACGATATCTCCTAATATTCTCAGGGCTGAATAAAGGTTCATAGTGTAGGTTTCATGAGAGGAAAAGATAGGCTTGATCATCAGGACAGAGAGATCATCCTTATATCTCATCGCCCTCTTTATCTCTATATCTAGCTTATAATAAAAGGTATCCTCATCAAAGAGCTTGGTTAAGTTATCCAGTTTCTCCATTAACACCCCTCCTTAAACGGGATTTTCTGAGGAGATTTTAAGGTCTAAAATTTTAAACCCTTAAAGGGAGGTTCTTCGTTACCTCCACCTTTCCTCTCTATATATACGCCTCACAGATACGCATAAGCTAAGAATAAGAATTAGGGAAAGCTACCTCAAGGAAGGCTGAGATTCCCCTGAGCTTTCTAGAGAGTTCAAGGAAGTCTGTCAGATGCTCCTCTCCAAGGTAGAGCGATGGAATATCTCCGGTTATATCCTCAGTTAAAAGCTCCTCACCATTTTCAGAGTTAGCGAAGACAAAAAGCCTCACAGGAATCATAGCCCCGTTCTTTTTCAAATCCTCATCATTCCCATTAAAGAAGGTATCCCTTAACCTCCTGAGATCATCTATTCTCGCTTCAGGGTACTCAACAGCTACCCACACTCTCAGCGGTCTCAAGTTATAACTGAGGTTCTCAGGTGATCTCATAGCTCTCTGCTGAGTATCTCCTCTCCTATCCTCCTGATTAGACTTAGACATAGAGGTTGATGAACTGCTAGTGTAATCATCGCTGTAAAGTAGCTTATAAGCTAGTGAGTTCTTCTCTCTAATCTCATCAAGGGATAGTTCATCAGGTTTATAAACCCTTTCCACTTTAACCCTAGGAGGTAGTTCCTCATCCTCAGAGGGTATAAGCTCACCCTCAATTAAAACTAGATCCCCTTCCTCAACTTTTGATTCACCGAGAACTAAGCTCTCATCAAAGGAGAAGCACTCTATCTCTGATGTATCATCCTCTACTATCATAACTATCTTCCTACCTCGTTTAGTTGCTGAGACCTTTATAGTCCCTATCACTCCCCCGAAGACAACCTTGCAGTTCTCGTTAAGGTCCCTGAGGTGGGAGATAGGGATCAGCACCTCTCTTAACTCTTTATCCAGGGACTCAACAGGATGTTTAGAGAGATAAATACCAAGGTATTCCCTCTCAAGTCTCAGGAGTTCCTCCTCTGATATGCTACTTCGTTTAGAAACGCTCTTAGGTTTGGAGGTGGATAAGTTACCGAAGAGGCTCATACTCTTGGTCCTGCTACGCTTCAGGAGAGCATCTAGTCTTGAGAGTAGGGAATACCTATCAGGGTCAAGGGAGTCAAAGACACCTGCAAGTATAAGGCTCTCCATCACCCTCTTGTTAGCAACCTCTTTAGGGACTCTAGATAGGAAATCCTCTATAGACTCAAAGGGTTTATCTCCCCTTGCCTCAACTATCATCTTAGCAGGTCCCTCTCCCACGTTCTTGATACCCGCTAACCCAAACCTTATAGCCTCACCCTCAACCTCAAAGAACACCTGACTCTTGTTGATATCAGGAGGCAGGACTTGGAGTCCCATATCCCTGCACTCTCTCAGGAAAGTCTTCAGTTTATCAGGATGGTTCCTAACGCTGGTGAGAAGCGCTGCCATGAACTCCTGAGGGTAATTAGCCTTGAGGTAAGCGGTTATATAAGACACGTGAGCATAGGCAGTGGAGTGAGATTTATTGAAACCATATCCTGCGAACTTCTCTATGATATCATATAGCTCCTTAGCTAGCTCCTCAGGATAACCGTTCTTAACAGCTCCTTGTATGAATTTCTCCCTATACTTGGCCATCAGGTCCTTCTTCTTCTTACCGATAGCTTTGCGGAGGTCATCAGCTTCAGAGAGTGTAAAACCGGCGAACTTACTAGCTATCAACATCACTTGCTCCTGATATAGGATTATCCCGTAAGTCTCCTTGAGAATAGGCTCCAGATCAGGGTGAAGGTACTGAACCTTAGATGGATCATGTTTCCCCTCTATGTACTTATCCACTAATCCAGCTTGAAGTGGACCAGGCCTGTAGAGAGCTATTAAAGCTATCAAGTCCTCTATACAAGACGGCTTAAGCCTCACCAGTATTCTCCTCATCCCTAAACTCTCTAGCTGAAAGACACCAACTGTCCTACCCTCTGATAATAGCTGGTAGGTTTTCTTATCATCTAGTGGGATATCCTCCATTCTTATTCTCTTACCCCTGTTCCTCTCTATAGATCTCAGGGCGTGATCTATAACCGTGAGGGTTCTCAATCCCAAGAAATCCATTTTCAGAAGCCCTATCTTTTCCAGAGCACCCATATCGTATTGGGTTATAACGGTGTCCTGTGCCTTGTGAAGTGGCACTATCTCATCTAAGGGATCTACAGAGATAACCACACCAGCAGCGTGAACAGAGGTATTTCTCACAACTCCTTCCAGCTTCATAGCTAGGTCTAGAACTTGTTTCACCCTAGTATCGCTCCTATATCGTTTTCTGAGGTACTCGTCATTTTCAAGTGCTTCCTTTATTGAGGAGTTCTGCGGGATCATCTTAGCTAATGAGTCGGCGAAGGAGACCGGAAGACCTAGGACTCGGCACACATCTCGTACTGCAGCTCTAGCCTTCATAGTACCGAACGTACCTATGTGAGCCACCTTATCATAGCCGTACTTTCTCCTAACGTATTCTATAACCTCATCCCTTCGCTCAAAGCAGAAGTCAGTGTCTATATCAGGCAGGGATTTTCTACCAGGGTTCAGGAACCTCTCAAAGAGCAGGTTATACCTGAGGGGATCTATCCTAGTTATGCCTAACAAGTAAGCCACTAAGCTACCACCGACAGATCCCCTACCAGGTCCTACGGGTATTCCCTGATTTCTAGCCCAGTTAATGAAGTCCCACACGATTAAGAAGTAATCGGGGAATCCCATACGCTCTATTATGGAAAGCTCGTAATCCAAGCGCTCTTTAACCTTTTCATCGTAGTTAGGATACAGTCTCGGTAAGCTTTCCTCACACAGCTCCCTTAAGTACTGAGCGCTAGTCTTACCAGGAGGGAGATCCGGGTATTTAGGCAAGTAGAACCTCTCACCTAAGCTCATCTTAAAATCTACCATCTCCGCTATCTCCCTGGTGTTCAGGTAAGCATCCCTGAAGTCGCTATGAGGGAAGAACTTTGATAGCTCATTCACATCCTTAATGTAGAACTCCCTAGTCTCAAACCTGAACCTCTTCTCATCGGAGAGCTTACTTCCTGTTTGAATACATAGCAGTATATCGTGAGCCAGGTAATCCTCAGCTCTCAGGTAGTGAGCATCGTTAGTTATTATCGTCCTAAGCTTATATCTCTTAGCGATCTCAAGGAGCTTTCTGTTAACCACATCCTGATCCCTAAGACCATGATATTGAAGCTCTAAGAAGAAGCGCTCCCGCCCAAATATGCTGAGGTAGAAATCTAGCCTCTCTTTAAGCTTCTCCTCATCGCCTGATAAGATCGCCCTAGGGATCTCACCGGCTAGACAAGCGGTGGAAGCGATTAATCCCTCGTTGTACTTCTCAAGAAGCTGGTAATCTATCCTAGGTTTATAATAAAAGCCCTCTAAAAAAGCTCTCGTAGAAAGCTTTATTAAGTTCTTGTATCCAATCTCGTTCATAGCTAGCAGTACTAAGTGGTAGCCGGCTACCTTCACGTTCTCATCAGTAACCACCTTAGATTTTGGAGGTTTTCTATCAAAACGGTTAGGGACTACATAAGCCTCCATTCCTATGATAGGCTTTAACCCTCTCTCGTTTAAGCTCTCATAGAAGTTAACTACTCCAAACATGTTACCGTGATCGGTGATCGCCGCCGCCTTAAAACCTTTACTAAATAGGTATTCAGCTAACTCTGGTATCTTAATAGCTCCATCTAGGATACTGTAATCAGTGTGAAGGTGAAGGTGAACGAAATCAGCGTTAGATATCCCCATAGTCCTATACCCCCAATGTTCCCTGTTAGTTTTCTATTTCACCCTCTACCTCGTGATCCCTATGCAAAAAGAAAAAGGGGAGGAGGAAACACCTCCTCCCCTCTTAAGTGCCCTAACTGGTTAGTTTAGTGGTTTCCCCACTGCTCAGAGTGTTTCTCCTTTAGCTGGTTGTACTGCTTGTGAGTAGCGGCTTTAGGCAGATCCTGTAGAACTATAGGAGTTACAGCGATAACTAGCTCAGTCTTCTGCTTAGACTTCTCCCTGGACTTGAAGAACTCACCAAGGATTGGTATACTAGATAAGAAAGGTACCTTCTTCCAAGTCTCAGAGTCGTTCTGCCTTATTAGACCACCTATCACCACGGTGTCGCCACTCTTGACTCTGACTGTGGTTCTAGCGCTCCTCTCCTGGATCCTCGGGTACTGCTGGATAAACTCTCCTGGCTCAGAGACAGAGGGTTGCAGATCTAAGGTTACGTACTTGTTGTGGCTTATGTAAGGTGTGATAGAGAGAATAATACCTACGTTAGTGTACTGAGCCTGGAACATACCAGCTCTTGGGTCAAAGTAAACTATTGGTATCCTCTCACCTATGTGAATCTCTGCCTTCTTACCGTTAACAGTTGATATGTATGGGGATGCTAGGATTGAGGCTAGAGATCTGTCAACTAGAAACTTAAGAGCGTTCTGGAATTGGAAACCGCTCCTGGTGAAGAACTGAATACCCCAGTTAGCGAACGGACCGGTGTTTCCAGCGTTGTCAGTTTCCTGAGCAGTGAAGTTAACTGCTCTCTGCCACTCTATACCCAGCTGTTTTTGACCATTCTCGCTTATGGAGATGACCAGCAGGTTCAGCTGGACCTGTGGTTCTGGCACGTCAACAGCCTCAACGAAGTTCTTAACTGTCTCTATTACGTCAGGTGTAGCGGTTACTACTAAAGCGTTCAGTCTCTTATCAACCTTGATAGCATCCTGTGGAACTAACTCGCCCATCATGTTAACCACGTCATCAGCATTAGCGTAGTTCAGATAGATAACCTCAGTTGTCGGTGGCACAACTGGTGGAGGTGGTGGAGGAGGAACGTCTAGGTTGCTAACAAACTCTTTGATCTCTGGTATCAGGTTCACTGGAGCCTTGATGATCAGCTGATTAGTCTCATCCTTAGCCTGTACCTCTATCTCAGGGTACATAGATTTTACCGTAGCTTCAATATCAGATGGCTTAGCGTTCTCAAGGTATATAACCTGGATCTTGGTAGGTCCTTTAACAGCTAGCTCCTCGCCTAACTTAGCGACCTTCTCCTTAGGACCTACATAGACTATGTTGTCTATCTTCCTGTAGTCAAAGCCCTTGGTGACTAAAATTACCCTCAGGGCTTTCTCGGGGTTAACCCCTCTTAGCTGTAATGTTACCTCTCCCTTAACCTCTGAGTCTATTATCAGGTTCCATCCTAAGTACTTGTAAGCTAGCATCCTGATCACATCTACCAGAGATGCATCAACTAGTTCTAGGTCTATCTTCTTCTCAACGGGTCTCTCAACAACCTTTACTACAGGAGCCTTCTTGGGAGCGTACTGTCCTAAATTCTCCTCTTTAGGAGCAGGCTTAGGGGTAGCTTTTACAGAGGGCTTAACTGTAACAGGTTTCTCAGGAGCTAACTTCTTCGGAGTACCTGTTAGCTTGATAACCTTTCGTACCTTCTCAGGAGCCTTGACAGCGGAAGGACCTGGTGGCTCAGGTAGCTTAGGGAATGAGACTGATATAATGGTGTAGCCGTTGTAATACCCTATCTTGTAGTTAGGCTTAGGATAGGTTAGCTTAAAGCTAACGACTGCGTCAGTCCCCTTCTGGGAGAAGGAGACAGTCTGCACTGGACCATAGTTAATATCAGCCTCTCTCTGATCCAGTGCTACATATACGTTCTTCAGGATAAGGGTTAGTTTCTTTGAGGCTGAATCTAAGTAAGCTTTGTAAGGTGCCTCTAGGTTGAGTACAGTAACCACTTTTCCATCTACTGCCTTAACTTCAACGTAAGTTAGCTGCTTGACCTTTGCCCAAGCGTTAGTGAGTACGCTTGTAATTATGCTGAGGCTCAGTAGGAGAACGAGAGTTGACCGTAATATCAAGCGCACACCTTTTCACCTCCTTATGTTTTCCCTTATATTTTCCCTATACTATTTCCCTTTCAGGTTACCTTCTCTCTAACTTTAAGGTTATAGTTTGGTTAGAGATCACATCTACCAGTACAACTTGAGAGGGTAGTACCTTCACTATCTTGTACTTCCCTACCCTATCTCCGCTTCTAATTATGAAGGTTTTCCCACTGGGTAACCTCAGGATAGCCATGTATCCCTCCTGAGGGTTTCCAGCGATACCAGTTATGTTGAGGATACCTTCAGAGATAGCCTGGGATATGTACTCCGCCTTCTGCTTCTCCTCTGATGACATCTTCTCAGCAGGTTTCTTCTTTGGAGTTTCCTTCTCCGCCTCTGGCTTCTCCTCAATAGTTGGCTTCTCCTCAACTTCAATTCGTCTTAATCCCTTATATTTTAGAACTTTAGTTGGGACAAATGGATCGCGAATAAGCTTGTTAAACGCTACTTTAGGTGGAGTCTTCAACATCCTCTTAATCTCCTCAACTTGAGGTGGTCGCTCTATCTTCTCTATGTTTATCTTCACATACTTCACAGTAGGTGGTGTAGAGGATGGTCCAGGCTGACATCCTGATAAGATCAAGGAGAAGGCTAATATCAAGCTAAAAGCTAACAAGTAAGTTATCCCCTTAGAGAAACGCTTAAAAACCTCTATCTTCATCAATTAATCCCCCCCTTGGAATACAAATGCTTTCATAGTTAGGGAAACTCTAAGTACTGGAGATACACCAGGTTCTAGTGCCCCAGTAGGGCTAAGCGATATCCTCCCTATCTTTACCATTTTCTTCAGCTTTAATTTTCCAAGCTCATCCATAAACTTTATAACCGTAGAGTAGTGTCCGTTCATGCTCATTCTAACAGTAACGCTCAGTATAGTAAAGCCCTGAGGGCTCTCATCCCCGCTGAGGACCTCCTTAGTTACAGGTCCAAACTGTATGTTGTTTAAGGTCAAAGCGCTATCCTGTTGCTTTAGCTCGTTGATCAAAGTGGTTAGATCCTTCAACATCGTTGAGATGAATCTCTCTGGGGATGCTACCATCTCCCTCTGAACATCCTGGAGCACAGCTTTAAAATCGGTAACAGCTTTCTCCCAGTCATCAAGTGCTTTCTCAGCGACTTTCAACTCTTCTTTCTTTAACTTAAGCTGACATAGTATTCCCCTAGGGCGAAGTATCTGTTCCCGTTGTTTCTCATCCATTCTAAGCAATTTAGGTAACTCCTCGCTAGTAAAACATCCCTTCTCGTACCATCCCTTACCTGCGTAGAACTCTATCTCCTTTTGGACAGGCATAACGAGGAAGTAGTAGCCTGCTAGAAAGCTAAGAACTAATACTAAAACAGCGATAATTAATCTAGCAAATCCAGACACTACTGGTCACCTCCTACTCAAGATCATCTCGGTGTTAGTCATAGAGGTCGTAGAACCCTGCTTCTCAGGAGCTTGATCCTTGCCTCCCTCTTTGGTAGGCTTGGTGCTCTTGATCTTATAGATCTCCTCAAGATCCTCAATCGTTACCTTATACTTAAGTCTAACTGAGAACTGAGCTATTGGGAAGCCATTCTGCTCCCTAATGCTGATGTTACCAATCTCAGGGCTGTAAAAGAACTTATTATTGGACACCTTGTCTAATAGCTCTGCCGTCTTAGTCAGTAGAGCCTTCCTAGTACTTAGGATTTGGACGGAGAAGTTAATCGTAGAGCTCTTAGGCTCTATGGATAGATTGCTGATCCAACCACCAGTAGGTAATATTCCTGGAAGCTCCCTTAAGATAAACGATATCTTCAGAGGGTCAAATTTGAGCTCTCTAAGAGTTTTCGCCTGCTGTTTTATC
>JALUEN010000112.1 GCA_027052755.1 bacterium
CCCTGGCAGAGCCAGGCTATCCCCCTCCTGGGGGTAGGTTACCCACGTGTTACTCGCCCGTCTGCCGCTCCGCACCTGCCCCCGAAGGGACAAGCCGGTCGCTCGACTTGCATGTGTTAGGCGGGCCGCAAGCGTTCGTCCTGGGCCAGGATCAAACCCTCCATTCAAATCTAAGGGTTTAATCCCGCCCACCACACTGGGTGGGGGACGGGCACCTTTCTTATCCTCACGCGACCTCCGAGCTCTTCAGCTATCACAGACCTGTCTTTCCTCGCTCACTGACCTCTCGGTCGCTCTCCTCTCTCCCCACAGACCATTTCTTCCTGGGTGCATCAATTCATTTCACCTTAATATATAAAAAATCCTTCTAATTTTTTCAAGTGATTTTTGTTATTTTATTATCCCCCTCCGGGAAGCAAGCTAACACCTTTCATCAAGAGCTTCCTGAGATCCCTACATATCAGCTCCCCAAGAGGTACCACCTTACCCTCCTCTAAAACCTCTGATAAGTGTTCTAAGAGGCGCTGAGAGCTGTACTCCTTCTGAAAACTTAAAAGATATCCATCGCTTAGAACCCTAAATCCTTTTAAAACCTCTCTCCCCTCAAGGGGTTTATCTACATGCCCCTCGGCTAAAGCTCTATCAACCCTCAAGCTTAAACTCTCATCAGAGGTCCTCAAAACATAAATATCTATGCGAAAATCTAAGAAACCGGAACCCTCCCTTATCTCTAAAGAGAACTCCTTTACTTTGAAAGGTTTAAAAGCCGATAAAGCCCTATCAGTTAGGGCCCTGAACTTGATGAAAACCCTATCAGAATCCCTCCTGATATCTACAGTTCCAAAACCTATACTCATCATATAGCTAACCAGCTCCCCGGTAAGTTCCTCTAACAAACTCCCGCTTACCAACTCCTCACTCTCTCTATCCACAGCTAACACCTCCCTCTTAACTATCCACAGTTCAATAATTCCCCCTATGACAAAGAGAGCCTCTTTTAAAGCATCACCCCAAGGAGAAATCAATACCTCCCAGCGAAATATCTAATAAACCTAAAAAATGGAAGGGATTTCCATGTTTAGAGCTAGAGATATAGTCCAGGAACTTAAGGAGAGGCTTGATTATGAGACAATATTTGGTAGATATTTAGACTTAAAAAAAGTGGGTAAAACTCACATGGCTATCTGCCCCTTTCACCCAGATACTAAACCCTCCCTTTCCGTTGATCTAGAGAGAGGACTCTGGTACTGCTTCGGATGTGGCGAAGGCGGAGATATATTTACCTTCATAATGAAGATAGAGGGAATATCATTCAGGGAAGCACTTGAGGAACTCTCTAAGGAAGCAGGGTTAGAACTACCCTCTACTTCAGAAAAGATATCAGCCTTAGCTGAGCTATCTGATAAGTTTCACGAGATCCTCCTCCATGACTCAGAAGCTTTAAAGGTAGTCGCTGATTTCTTAATAGAGAGAGAGATAGATCTGAAGGATATTAAGAAATTTCATCTGGGATACGCCCCTAAAGATATATCAAAATGGAACCTAGATAACCTTGAGGTAAAAGAGTTAGAAGAGCTAGGAATCATAAGGAGACACAGGGGAAAAATCTACTCCCCCTTCAGCGAGAGACTTATATTTCCTATCTTTGATCACAGGGGACACCTAAGAGGATTGGGAGCTAGAAGTTTAAGAGGAGCTGAGCCTAAATACATAAATACCTCTAACACTAAGAGCTTTAGTAAAGGGAAACTGCTTTATGGGTTACACCTAGCAAAAGAACGAATTAAAAACTCTAAAACAGCTATTTTAGTAGAGGGATATCTAGATGTGATCACAGCACACAGTTTCGGTTTCACTAACACAGTAGCTTCCATGGGAACAGCGCTTACCTCAGATCAAGTAAAACTCCTCAAGAAGATGTCAGCCACAAAAGTGTTAATAGCCTACGATGGAGATAGCTCCGGTTTAAGAGCTAGCTTAAGAGCTGCCTCACTGATAGAAGCCGAAGGTTTAGAACCCAGGATAATTAAGTTTCCTAATGGCTCAGATCCAGATAACTTCCTAAGAGAGGAGGGGAGATCTGCGTTTGAAGAGTTAATCCACAACGCCTCTCACCCAATAGAGATCCTGGCTGACCTGTACCTCAACTCAAACCTAGGCGAGAGGAATGAGCTTCTATCGTCTTACATCCTGCCCTATATTAACTCAATATTTGATCCGGTAAAACTGAGATCCTACAGGGAATACCTAGTTGATATAGGAATACCTAAAGAACTTCTACAGGTAAAACCTAAGAGAGAAACAAATAAAGGAGAGTTCTTTATATCATCTGAGCTTCAGTTCGCTATGAAAATGCTCATCAATTATCAGTTCTTCAAAGAACACATTGCAGATATAATAGAGATTGAACATTTCACAGATCCTGATGCTAAACTTATCTTAGAGTACCTATTAAAAGTATATGAAGAGGATAAGAACCCAGATCTACGAGAGCTAGCTCTAATCTCCTCCACCCCAGAGAATAAGATAGAGGAGCTACTGAAACTTGTCTCTAAGTTGGCCCTAACTACTGATCTCAATACGAAACCAGAGTACGCTCAAGCCTTTTTAATAGAGAAAGAGATAAAATACATAAGGAGGAGGTTGAAAGATATCCCTAAGGATAAAGCTCCCGAAGCGCTAAACCGTATAAGGGAACTCTTAGAGCTCAAAGAAAAGCTCCTCAAAAATTCCTCGTAAATCCAGGTCATCAGGACAAACTGTGGACTTTTTTCTTTCATTTCTCTCAGAAATTTTACCTAGAGAGCTTAAAACTAGCCTAAATGTTTACATATTTAACATTTCCTCGCTGGAAAATCCTCAGATTCTACCTAAAAATTATAGTGGAGAGCAGGAGAAAACCCTTAAAAAGGAGGGATAGGAAATGGCGAAGAAGGTAGGAGGAGCGAAGAAGTCCAGCTCAGTAAAGAGGACCACCCACAAGTCTCACGTGAACAAGGCAAAGGTAGCGAAGAAGACTGAAGCGACAAAAGCAGTAAAGGACGCGAAGGATGTCAAGGGTGCGAAGGAAACTAAGGAGACCAAGGAGTCAAAAGAGGGTATTAAGACAGAGGACAAGGCAGAGCTGTCAAAACTAGCGGAGCAGAAGGCGAAGGAAGAGGGGGAGAAGACAGAAGAGGCAAAGAAGCCAGAGGAGCAGAAGACCGAGGAGTTAGAGAAGGCTATAGAGGATCTTAGGAAAGAGCTGGAGGACCTGAAGGAGAAGTTAGCCCAGCAGGGAGCCGCAGGAGAAGCAGGAGAAGCTGGCGGAGAGTCAGGCGGAGGATGCTGTGGTGGCGGTGGCGACCAAGGCGGAGGAGGTCCCCAGGGTCCTCAAGGTGCTAACCCGATGCAGGGGATGAACCCGCTTCAGGCGTTAGGTAACCAGGATCCTAACCAGGTATTGATGAAGGACATCCAGATGGTGTTAGCAGCAGAGAAGCAGGGTAACAGGCGCGCTGCGTTTGGAGCTGCCCAGAAGCTAGCCACGGATTACACCATGTTCAAGGCTCAGGGAGCTATGATCCTGCCACAGGTGGAAGGGCAGGTTCAGCAGATCCTAAAGAGGTACGGTATAAACGTGGCTAACTTTGGTCTAGGCAGTGGAATTCCACCAGCTCTCCAAGGTATGATGGGAGGTATCCCAGGAGTAGCTCCAGGAGGTGTACCAGGTATTGGTGGAGGGATAGGGAACATATCAAGAGCTAGTCAACCTCGGATAGGTATACCGGGGATAGGTTTCCCTAGGAGGGCAACTAATTTTAGACCTTCACGAAGATCTTCACCTCCCAGGCGATTAGGTGTGAGGTGGGGAAGAGGTATTCCAGGTAGATTTGGGAGGGTAAATAGGAATAGACTAGCTAGGCTAGCGGACAGCAAGCGTACACTCCTCTCTAAGGTTGATCTTAACAAAGAGGCGTCTAGCAATGAGATCGTGAGAAACGCTTTCAAGTATTTAGGGGTAAGGTATGTCTTTGGTGGGAACGATCCCAGGATCGGTTTGGACTGTTCCTCCTTCACACAGAGGGTTTACAGAGATGTAGGAATCAGG
>JALUEN010000113.1:0-726 GCA_027052755.1 bacterium
ATAGGGGCTATCACCATCGCATCTAAGGCCATATCCACTAGAGGTCCGCCTACAGATAAAGCGTAACCAGTTGATCCTGTTGACGTAGCCACCACTACCCCATCAGCAGGTGCGAATAACTTACTACCATCTATATCTATATCCAACCTGATAACCTTCCCAGGATCGCTGTGAACAACAGCTACATCACCTACGGCGTGAAATGATCTAGCTCCTACGTTAACCTTAAGAGTTGAGAGCTTGGTAACCCTTCCTAGTTTCTTAGATAGCTTTATTCGTTCGTACAAAACATTAGGAGGCCAAGGCTTAAAGGCACACAGAAACCCCTTTGTGCCAAAGTTAACAGTAACAATAGGTACGTCCCTGAATATCTTCGCTGCTTTGTAAAAAGTACCATCGCCACCGAACACCAGAACTAGGTCAAAATCAGATAGAGCAAACTCCTCAAACTTGTTATCAGGGCCTCTAATGAACTTCCTCACCTCTATTCCCTTTGAAGCTAATAGAAACTCAAAATCCTTCGCGTACTCCAGAGCCTCAGTTTTAAACGGATTTAAGAAGAAAGCCCATAGCTTTCCCTTTAACATACCTAGCACCTCATTTCCAGAGCCTTTAGCATCACTGTTCTCTCAATTTTGCTAAAATCTCTTCAGTGATATCCTCTATATTTTTATTAACGTACAAAGGATCTATTAGTATAAGCCATTTCTCAGATACAGTTCTATC
>JALUEN010000113.1:736-2215 GCA_027052755.1 bacterium
GTCTATCTCCAGAGTTCGCTCTTTGAAAGCTTTATAGTACTTAATTGAGATAGCCTTTCTCTCAGAATCTAGCTCCCTCAGTAGCTCCCTATATCTCTCGTCAGCCTCTCTCAATTTCTCCCTTATAGATCTGAGCTTAGCAATATTTACTCCCTGAAGCAGCGATGATATCTTCTTGTTAAACTCAGCTGTGATCTCCCTCATCGTCCTCTCATGAGCTAGTTTCAACTTCTCAGCTGCAGCTCTGTAAGCCTTGTCAACTTCCTTGGCGGTCTCCCTCTCTAAAGCTTTCAACCTCTCACTAAACCTCTCGTTCTGAGCCTTGATAAACTTTCGCATCATCTCATCCGCCTGTCTCCTGTAGAGCTCTCTTAAAGCTTCTCCCTTCTCTCTTACCTTCATCAGTTCCTTCTGATACTTAGATAGCTCCTCCTGAGATTTAGCTGTCATCATTTTCAGCTGGATGTTAACCTTAAGTGGTTTATACAGCTCCTCTACCTCGCGTTCACGTGCCTCCAGCCACTTGTTAACCTCAGCTTCTTTCTGATACAGCTCCTGCTTCATCTCAGCTGAGAGTCGCTTAACCTCTGTTTCCATGAGCTCCTGGTGATATTTAAAGTACAGTTCCCTTAAGCTCTCCAGCTGTTTCCTGAAATCCTCAGAACTTCTATTAGCTGTCCTCTGATACTCTTTCTTAAGCTTCTCTAATTTAGATCTAACCTCAATTGGAAGCTCTCTGGGATCTAAGTTAGCCAGAGTTTTTCTCACAGCTTTATCAGTAGAGGCTCTCAGATCCCTTAACTTTCTGTAAAACTCCTTAAAAGCTAGATCCATTTCCTTAGCCACTTTCCTCTGGTATATCTCTGATATGTTCTCCTTTTGTTTAAGGAGCTTCTCTCTCTCTCGTTTTATTTTCTCAAGTCTATCGCTATAACCCAGCGCTTTCAGAAGTGGCTCACTCTTAAGGTAAGCTATACACTTAACAGGTAGATTGCTTAGATCACTAACTGCTTGGCTCGCTTCACTTTCAGAGATGTTTTTAGATGAGCCTTTAGAGTAAAGTGTTTTCAAAACCTTTAAGAGATCCTGAGTTACATCTATTCCCCCAAAGAGGAGTTCCTGATCATTGAGTATAACTATCAGGTTCTCCCTCCCTGCAACTATCTCAAGAGCTTTCCTAACCAACTTCTCATCATAGTTATTCAAGAGGTCAGCCTTAACCCTAGCAAAGCCCCAGTACCACTTATCGCTCACCTCTGCGTTTAGCCTATTGTAAAATGCATCTAAGAACTCATCGGATAGATCTCTGTAGTTATACAGGTATGCGACGGAGCTATCGCTTAGTAATAGCTCTAAGTTATACTTATCTACCAGAAAGGATATACTACCGTTAATCCTATCGTCAAAGTCCCTCAGAAGCTCCATCTTCTGAGTATTTAACTTTTCAAGTTCTCTTATCAAGGGCTCCTTGTTATCTCC
>JALUEN010000113.1:2225-4061 GCA_027052755.1 bacterium
GTAAAGCTCCAGCTTATCTAGCTTATCCTGTACCTCTCTGAAAACACTTGTGTTCCTTATCAAGTTCATGTTAACGTAAGCGGTTCTAGGTATTTTGGAGCAAGATATGTGAAATTCCTTAGATTGTCTTTTATCATGAGCTGTCTTATTTTTAGGTCTCTGGCAACCAGAGAGGGTAATTAGGAAAACTGATACCAAGATTGTTATTAAAGCTATGTTCAGGACTCCTAGCAAGTGAACCAAGCTCTTTCTCTTCCTATTTAAACTCCACATAGTTACCAACCCCTACATGATAAGGTTAGAAGGATTGCCCTACCCTGATCACAACCCTCCTATCCTCATCGCTCATAGCGTAGTCCAACCTTATCAGACCTAGCGCTGGCATTGAGAACAGCACACCGAAACCATAGTCCAGCTTCATGTTAGAGAAGGAGAACTTCTCCTCTGGAAGGAAGGTGTTCCCGTAGTCAGCGAAAACTGCTCCGTAAAACTGGCTCTCCTTCTTGAATAACGGGAATCTGTATTCTAAGGACACCAGGAAGAGCTTAGTGCCGATAAAGGAGTTATAAGGGTAAGCTCTAAGGGTATCAGCTCCTCCCATGACGAACATAGATGTAATTGGTGTGTTATCAGAAGCCCAACCAGCTAAGAGCCTTGCAGCGATAACGTTTCGCTTCCCAGATTTCCAGTACCGTCTCAGCTCCATCTGGAACTTAGTATATGAGAAATCACCTAATAGCTTATTAGCGTATTCCACGGAGTAACTATCGTATTTACCGCTAAAAGGCATGAACTCGTCATCCCTAGTATCAACTGTGTAACTCAAGGTAAGTGAACCTATATTACCGGATATCATGTACCTGTTAACGCTAGGTGGTGCGTCAGCTGATGGGATAGTATCAACGTGATACCTAGATAGGGTTAGGAGCCATCTACTTCTTCGCTCTATATTCCTATTACCATAGCTTATTGAGAACCCTCTCCTCTTATCAGTGTAGTATGCCCATTGAGTAGGTGTAAGTCCAGGAATAGGTACCCTTTGAAGTGAGTACTCGGTATCAAAGTAGGAGAAGCCCCATATCACGTTACCAGGCGCCGAGTAAGGGTCCCAGAAGGAGAAGTTAAGCTGTTTGATATAGTCTCCTCTCTGCCACTGGAGAAACAACCTCTGCCCTTTACCCTTATAATTAAGCTCAGAGACTGATAGCGCACCAGCAAGTCCACCTCTATTAGATCCGGAAGCACCAGCTAGAGCTGCGCTGAGGACAAGCTGTCCAGTCTTAGGTTCCTCAAGGACTTTCACCACTAGAATAACCCTTCCTGGTTTACTCCCTGCTTTAAAATCAATAGATACGTTCTTAAACAGTCCTGAGAAGGAGAGGTTCCTCAGGCTCCTCTTGAGGTAATTCAGGTTTATGACCTTCCCCCTCACAAGTTCTATCTGTTCTTTAACCACATAGGGTTTCGTCTTCTTCAGACCCTTCACCTCAATGTCTTCAAGAACACCCTCAAGTATCTTCAGACGAACCACACCATCCTCAGATGGGATCGTCCTAATATCCAGCAGTAGGTAACCTGCTTCCTTGTATAAATTCGCTATCGCCTTCATTGTGAGATCTAGATCCTGTTTTCGCAGATAATGGCCAGGTTTTATCCTCACCAACTTCATTATCTTATCAGTGGGGATAACAGTGTTTCCCTCTACCTTAACCTCTTTAACCATCAATCCCTCCTTTATCTTAATGTACAGAACCCCATTCTCGGTAATCCTCATATCCTCTACGTGGTTAATAACACCAATCAAACCTCTGGAGTTATACTCCTTATTAATCCTCT
>JALUEN010000114.1 GCA_027052755.1 bacterium
AGTAGTTATAATAATAGCCTAAGCTAGAGGGTGGTATTATGCCTAAGAGGGAGCCATACAGAAGCTGGTTTTACAGGTATTTCTGGGCTTTTATACTGCTAGCTTTTATCTTTGTTATATACAGGGTTCTAAATTCTCCTTTACCTATACCTGAGGATGCTTCACGAGAAAGGGACCGAACATCTTCAAACTACCTTGAAGCCGTTGTCTTAAAGGTCATAGATGGGGATACCCTGTTAGTCCTAGTTAACGGGAGGAAAGAACGAGTTAGACTGATAGGAATAGATACACCTGAAAGTTCATTTAATAGAAAAGCTCGAAGGGATGTGCAGAGATTTAAAGTCGCCCCTGAGGATATGATAGAGGCAGGGCGAAGAGCTAAGGAGTTCGTAAAGACTCTTCTCAAGCCTGGTACTAAGGTAAAACTTGAGTTAGATGTTCAGGTTAGGGATAAGTACGGCAGGCTCTTAGCCTACGTTTATTTACCAGATGGTAGGATGCTCAATTTACTCTTGGTTGAGAGAGGATTAGCTAGGGTTTATACCTTCCCGCCCAATGTCAAGTACACGGAGAAGTTTCTTCAAGCTCAGGAGAAAGCGCGTGAGAGAGGAATTGGATTTTGGGGGGAAATCTTTAAGTGAAGATACAGAGGCTAAAGTTAGAGGGATTCATGAGCTATAGAAATCCAGTGGAGGTGGATTTCTCAAAGCTTAACCTATTCTTAATATCTGGACCTGTAGGTGCAGGGAAATCCTCACTCCTTGATGCAATCACCTTCGCTATATATGGCCAAACTCCTAGGTTCACTAGATCTAGAGAAGGTTTGATCAATAGAGCATCCGAGCGAGCTAAGGTTGACCTTGAGTTTACCCTAAATAACAGGAGATACGTGGTATCCAGAATAGAGTCTAGATCTAGGACCAGAAAGGAGATAACAAAAGCTTCTCTAGAAGTTTACGAGAATGGTAAGCTCGTGGAGAGAAAAACTAGAACCTCTGAGGTAAACGATTATCTGAAGAACGAGGTCTTTAAGGTTGACTTTAAAACCTTTAACAGATCTGTGATAATACCTCAAGGCGAGTTTAAGGAACTATTACAGCTCTCAAGGAAAGAGAACAGGGAGATCTTTGCGGGTTTATTTGGACTAGATATATATGATAAGGTATATGAGCTACTTAGGGATAAATTAAGTGCTTTACGTGGCGAGCTAAACGCTTTAGAAAGTCGTTTAAGCGCTCTTAAAGCTGAGGTAGAGTCAATACCTAAGGATGAGATAGAGAGCGCTCTAGAGGAGAGAGAGGGGAAAATCCAGATTTTATCTGAGCTCCTGAGAACTATAACTTCCATCCAGGATATCCTAACTAAACTTCCAATTGAGAAGTTCATCAATTTAACTGAGAAAGCTCTAAGCCCTGATTTAAGGGGAACATATATACACCCCCTTCTCCTGTGGCTATTTGAGATAGTAGCTGAGCTATCCCAAAAATTCGGTAATCTTATATATCAATTAGACTCAGCTCTATTCAGAGACCTGGAAGAGCTATTTAAACTAAAGGAGAAGGAGAGAACGATAAGTAAGGAGATAATTGATCTAGAGGACCAACTTAGAACCCTAATGGCGGATAGCTTCAAGTACGAGGAGTTATCTAAAGAGGAGGAGCTATTATCCACGCTTTTAGATAGGATTAAATCACTAGAATCCCCTTTAAGTGCTCTGAGGGGGAGCTTGCGAGATCTAGAGGATACACTATCTGATATAAGTGATCTGAGAGGCGAGCTAGCTACGGATCTATCAGCTTTACTACAAGGAGAGATACTTCCAGTTATAAACCTTAGATTCCCCTTAGATGATATCCTTGAGGCTAATTTATCAAAATTTTTAAAATTCTTATCTGAGCTAATAGCGTGGCTTAACGATAGCTCTAATCAACTTCTAGCCCTCTCAGGAACCTTTGAGAAGCTCAGCGCTCAACTTAGCGCTTCCACTGATAGGTACGCTAGGCTTCTTAAGGGAATATCCTCTTTCTCTGAATTGAGGGATGAGGAGGAGAAGAAGTTAAAGCTTATCGGGGGATATGAGGCTGACCCTATCTCTGATGAGACTACGCTGAGCAAGCTAGAGAAGCTCTTGAGATTACTCGGAAGCTTTAAGGAGAAAGTGGATTTAGCTAAAACTGAGGTGGAAGAGGTGAGAGCTAGGATACAGAACCTCACTTCTAGACTAAAACAGTTAAATAACATGCGTGAGAGCTTGGAGAAACAGCAGGAGAAATTGCTAACTGAACGGGCTTCCCTTGAGGGATCACTTGAGGAGCTTACCGAGAAGTTAACAGTTATTGATAAAGCCATTGATATAGCTTCTTCCTTGAGGCCTAATGAGATCTGTCCCGTTTGCGGAAACGTTTTCCTGAGATCTCCTATCTCTCAATCTCATCACTCATCTATAAGTAAGAAATTAAAAGCTTTAGAGGATAGAGTTAAAAAGATTACATCCATGTTAGAGGAGAATCAAATTGAGTTAAATACTTACAAGAGAGATATAGAATCCTTAAGGGAAGAGAGAGATTCCCTTAAGCTAAGGGTAGAGGAAATTAGAAAGAGATTACTCCTAAGCATTTCTGAGATTTTATCCCTATTAGAGTCTGTTCCGCTAGAGGGTAGCCTAGAACCTCTAAGAGAGCTGTCCTCATATCTCAAGAGCTCAGAGAGGAGGATGAGAAAGCAGTTCTTGAGTTCTTTGAGTAACCTGAGCGCTTGGCTTGAGGAAAATTACAGCAATTTTGATAAGCTCTATAAGAGAGGTTTAGAGATGATCTACCTTAAGAGGGAGGCTGAAAACGAACTCGTTAGGATAAGAAAAGATTTAAAAACTATAAGGGATGAGATAGAAGAGAGTTCCAGGTGGTTGTCTAACCACCTAAACTCCTTATCAGAGATGTTATCCTATATACAAGCTTCGCTTAACTCAACGGAGATTATCAAGGTCTTAGAGGAGGTTAGCGCTGAGGTTAAGCCTCTGATAACCTCCCTGATAGAGATCTCTGAAGAATTTCAGGAAAACCTTGAAGAATTAGAGAGGTTGGTTAATACAGAGGCCCTCCTAAAAGGACTTGAGTACTCATCCCTTGATGAGGAGTATGAGAGTAAATTACGATATTACTGGGAGCTCCTCAAAAGACTTCAGGGTAATCTATCTAGGGTTATGGAAGTGATTGAAAACTCCTCGCATCTATTTAAAGCAATCCTCGTAAGCGAGAACCTTGAGAGATTCAGAGCAGGAGTCTATGCCTTAGAGGAACTTTCTCAGAGACTTAGAGAGGCTAGGTTAACCTTGAGGGGCAAATTGGAGGAATTTAGAGCTAAACTTCTTCAGATCAGGGAGACACTAGAGAACTTGATCACCTCCTCTAGCAGGGACCAATACATAGCTATCTCAGAGAGGATATCTGCTATCCTGGATATCCTAAACAGCTTGACAGGAGAGGCTTACTCAAGTGGTGATAACTCACCTGGTGATGAGGATATCTCCTTGTTTAACTTAGTTATATCTGAACTGGAGAAACTACTTGACTCTAACGAGCTAGAGGAGTTGAGAAAACTCTTAGAAGCCCTTAGAGAGGATATAGAGAGGTGGAAGGATAAGAGGAGGACCTTGGAGCTCAAGTTGTCCTCTCTTAGAGATGAGTATCAGAGCCTACTTCAGGAGTATGAGAGGTTATGGGTTGAGATTAAGTCGGTGATCGCTGATACCTCAGGAAGGGTAAAGGGAATATACCAGCTCCTCAAAGATCTCTTAGACTCTATGTCCTCTTCTCAGAAAGAGCTGGAGTTCATGAAGAAAATACCTGGCATCTCTGATTCTTCCCTGAAGCTAACTTTTGATCCTCAGACTATGGGCCACGAGATAATAAATCAGGTAACCGAGTTCGCTAGCTCTCTTAAAGCGATTAGAGATATACTTACCTCTATTAGGGATACACTCTCTCGCTTAACCTCAGACTTTGAGGAGGGAAGCGAGAGGTCCTCTAGCTCTTTAGAAC
>JALUEN010000115.1 GCA_027052755.1 bacterium
AATATGTCCCTTATCCGGCTTGCGATTAATATTATATCCGCTACCTATTACCCTGAATACTTTATCAGAGCTCTGAGGTATGAACAATTTTATCACCTCAGAAATAAATTTAAGCTATTCTTAAGAAAAGTAAAGATCTCTTAACGATTTTGAAAAATACTCTTAGTTAATTTAAGTTCATCCCTAGCCAGTAGCTACTTCTCTTCCCTTTTACTTTGTAGTACTTAATAGGCCATGTCTGTAAGGTTTCCTCTAGCTTCTCCACTAGCACCTTTGCTCTCCTCAGGACATCTATCTCCCTCAATAGCTCTCTCTTAAGGGCCGGCGAGATTGGAGCTAAGAAGGCTATCTGATCTGTGAGGAGGCTTAGAGGTAGTATGTGCTGAACTTTTCTCAGCATCTCTGCTAAATTAGGGTTGTATAACCTTAGGAGATCTAGAAGTCTCTCCTTATACTCTTTTTCCTCTGATGGAGAGCCTTCTACTTCCTCTAATGCCTCAGCTTCAAGGACCTCATAACAGCCAGGAGCGATCTTAGGCCCTACCTTCACCTTAACCCTACTGGAACCTTTGAGGAGGAAGATGGTATCCCTGTCGCTTATCCTATGTATTTGTAGTAACTCAGCTAAGCACCCTATATCATATATCTTCCCCTCGCTATCAGCAGGAGCTATGACCAGCTTCCATGATTGTGAGAGGCACCTAGTGAGATCTTTATCTGATATCTGAAGGGTTACTATAGTTCCAGGGAAAACCACTATATTTCTTAAAGCTAGTACATATTTAAGATCTGAGATATCTTCCATGATATCACCCCTATATTTTTATTGGGGATCTTCTACTTAGAGGTCTCCACAGTGGCTTTCTCCTCTAATCTCTTGAAAACTATCTCTCCTTTATCATCTGCTGTGATCAGTATCGTATCGCCTTCCTTAAACTCACCCTTAAGTAGGAGTTTAGAGAGGGGAGTTTCTACCAGCCTTTGTATAGCTCTCTTCAGTGGTCTAGCACCGTAAACTGGTGAGTAACCTTCTCTCAGAATTACCTCCTTAGCTTTCTCATCCAGCTTTAGCTTTATGTTTTTCTCTTTTAACCTGTTCTCCAGGTCTTTCATCAGAAGGTCTATTATCTTCAACAGGTGCTCTTTCTGGAGTGGCCTGAACACGATTATCTCGTCAATCCTGTTGAGGAACTCAGGTCTGAACCTTCTCTCCAAGATCTTCATAACAGCGCTCTTTATCTCCTCGTAGGATTTACCTTCTTCTGCCATCTGCTTAATCAGATCGCTACCTATATTTGATGTCATGATGATAACAGTGTTCCTGAAATCAACGGTTCGCCCGTGGCTGTCTGTTAACCTACCATCATCAAAGACCTGCAGGAATATATCAAACACCTGCGGGTGAGCTTTCTCTATCTCATCTAAGAGTATCACCCTGAAGGGGCGCCTCCTAACAGCTTCAGTGAGTTGTCCAGCTTCCTCATATCCCACATATCCTGGGGGAGCTCCTATGAGTTTTGAGACCTCGTGCTTCTCCATAAATTCAGTCATGTCAAACCTTATCAGCGCGTCCTCAGAGTCAAAGAGCAACTCTGCAAGCGCTTTCGCCAGCTCTGTCTTACCTACACCTGTTGGACCTAGGAATAGAAAGACTCCTATTGGTCTCCTGGGATCTTTCAGGCCCGTTCTCGCTCTCCTTATAGCGTCAGCGACCGCTATCACTGCCTCCTCTTGGTCAACGATCCTCTTGTGGAGTTCCTCCTCTAAGTTCAGGAGTTTCTCTTTCTCCTCTGCCTTCATCTTGGATACTGGTATGCCTGTCCACTCTGAGACTATCTGAGCGATGAAGTCCTCATCTACGGCGCTCTTCTGGGGATACTCCTTAGAGAACTTCTCGTATTCCTCCTGATATTTCTTCTCCAGTTTCCTAAGCTCAACTTGATACTTGGCAGCCTCCTCGTACCTACCTGAGATTACGGCATCGTTAAGCTTGTCCCTTAAGGACTCTATCTCCTTCTCCAGCTTTTTCAGGTTATCAGGTCTCATGGCTACGTTCAACTTCAGCTTGGAAGCTGCCTCATCTATGAGGTCTATAGCTTTGTCAGGTAGGAACCTGCCCTGGATGTATCTGTGAGATAGCTTAGCTGCTGCTTCAAGGGCCTTGTCTGTTATCTTAACCTTATGAAACTCCTCATACTTGGGTTTAAGGCCTTTAAGGATCTCAACAGTCTCCTCTACAGTTGGCTCATCTACGAAGACAGGTTGGAACCTCCTCTCTAAAGCTGGATCTTTCTCTATGTACTTTCGGTACTCGTCTAGCGTGGTAGCACCTATGACCTGGATCTCTCCTCTGGCTAGCTCCGGTTTCAGGATATTAGCTGCGTCCATAGCGCCTTCAGCTTTCCCTGCGCCTACCACGTTGTGAATCTCATCTATGAAGAGGATTATCTTCCCGTTAGAAGCCTTCACCTCATCCAGCACCGCTTTTAATCTCTCCTCAAACTCTCCTCTATACTTAGCTCCTGCTAGGAGCCTCCCCATATCTAGAGCTACTATTCTCTTTCCCCTTAAGTTCTCGGGCACATCACCCTGAACTATCTTCTGAGCTAATCCTTCTACGATAGCAGTCTTACCTACTCCTGGCTCACCGATCAGAACCGGATTGTTCTTGGTTCTCCTGGACAGGATCTGCATCACCCTGTGTATCTCCTTCTCCCTACCGATTACTGGATCAAGTTTTCCCTGTTTCGCTAACTCGGTTAGGTCCCTGCCATATCGTTTAAGGGCTTGATATTTGGACTCTGCATCTGGGCTATCTACCCTATGAGCGCCTCTGATCTCCTTTAAAGCAGTTAAAGCTTTGTCATAGGTTACACCTAGGGTAGAGAGCTTCTTAGCGGTGAAACTGGAGCCTTCCCTGATTATACCTAGGAAGACGTGTTCTACAGATATGTAGTCATCCTTAAACTTCTGTCGCTCCTCTTCCGCTAGGTCAAGAACGTTTTTCAGGGGAGGTGTTATGTATATCTGAGCTGTTCCTCCTGAGACGCTAACCCTTACTCTACGGTTCAGCTCGTCCTCTATCTCCTTCTTAAGGGCTTCAGGGTTTACACCTAGTTTCTCTAATAGCTCCCAGATTACGCCAGCTCTATCATCAATTAGCCCAAGAAATAGATGCTCCACATCAAGTTGGACATGTCCCATCCTCTCCATTAACTTCTGAGCTTTAAACAGCGCCTCTTGTAGGGCTTTCGTCATCTTAGAGATATCCACTTTTTATCCCTCCCTTAACTGGTTTACTTACTCATATTCTTATTTACTATCCTCACTCTATATCCTCCACTATATCGTTCAGGAGCGCTTGGTATCTCCTGAGCTCTTCTCTCAGTTTAGCTAACTCCCCCTCGTATTTCCTCCTCATGTCCTCTATCTGATCTAGCAGGTTTAGGATGATCTCTATACCAGCTAAGTTAACGCCCATATCCTTAGAGAGCTTCTTGATCAACATTAACTTTTTGATATCCCTGAAGGAGTATAATCTCCTATTGCCTTTGCTCCTCTTAGGTTTTATCAACCCAAGCTTCTCATAATGTCTTATAGTCTGCTGGTGCATGTTAGTAACAGTTGACACAAAGCTTATATAGAAGTATCTATCTCCCTCCTCATCCTCCCAAGCGGAGAAGAAAGATCTATTGAAAACCATTGCTACCACCTCCTGACCTGGTAATCCCTCATCTTCATTATGAGCTCTTTATCCTCTGGGGATAGGTCCTCTGGAAGCTTTATATAAACTTTAACGTATATATCCCCTGGATTGCCTTTTGAGTCCTTCAGCCCTTGACCTCTAACTCTGAAGGTCTTGTAGCTAGTACCAGGCGGAATCTTTAGCTTTAGTTTCTTGCCGTTGGGAAGGGGGATGGTTAACTCTGTTCCGAAAATAGCCTCCTTTAAGGTGATAGGTACCTCCACTAATAAGTCCTTATCTGAGGTTAGCTTGAATAAGGGGTGCTCCTGAATCTTTATGATGAACTTTATAGG
>JALUEN010000116.1 GCA_027052755.1 bacterium
ACCTGATACCCCTTCTCCTTAAACTCCTTTATCTTAGAGATCTTATCCTCAACCAGCTCAAGGTGAACCCAGTTATGAGCCCCCATCGTTATCCCTTTGTTAATCTTAGGGAAAGAGCCTGATAGACTGTAAACGTAGATATAATGTACTCCCACAGCATCACAGGTCCTTATGATAGCTGAGAAATTATGTTCATTCTCCACGTTGTCAACGAAGAGAACTAGATCTCTCTGCCTCTTAGAGAGAACTTCTCTCATCCTCTTAAGCCTTCTAGGTGTTACTAGTGGCTCCATGCCCACCACCTCAAACCAATCCTCCAAGATATTTTCCTCAGGAGAGTTTTAACTCCTGTAAGCTAGAGTACCAAGCCAAAGTATCTAGATCAAAGGGAGGCTTAAGCTTGACTTTAAGAGAAGATTAAGAGAAGAAGAGAATAGGGAGATGCAGAATATCAAGGCTCTAAGGGGTGATTCAGGATGAAGAAGCGTTTAGTCAGCGGGATGAGACCCACTGGTAAGCTCCACATAGGACATGCTCTAGGCGCTTTAGATAACTGGTTGAAGCTTCAGGAGGAGTATGAATCCTTCTTCATCATTGTTGACTGGCATGCCCTAACTACCCACTATAAGGATGTTAGCAGGCTCCAGGACGACATAAGGGAAGTCCTCCTAGACTACCTAGCTTATGGTGTGGATCCTAATAAGGCTGTTTTATATCTTCAATCCCTTGTGCCAGAGGTAGCAGAGCTTCACCTACTCATGTCAATGATAGTTCCAGTAGCCAGGCTGGAGAGAGTACCCTCCTATAAAGACCAGATCCAACAGCTAGGTAAGGAGATAGCTACCTACGGTTTCCTAGGTTATCCCCTGCTGATGACCTGTGATATAATAGCTTACAAAGCGCAGGTGGTACCGGTAGGGCAGGATCAGATCCCTCACCTGGAGCTGGCTAGGGAGGTAGTTAGAAAGTTTCACTCACTTTACAACGTGGAGCTGTTTCCAGAGCCTCAACCTCTATTAACACAGGCTCCCTATATCCCCGGATGGGATGGGAGAAAAATGAGTAAAAGCTACAATAACGCTATATATCTCTCCGATGAGCCAGATGAGATAGCTGCTAAGGTTAGAAAGTACATAACAGATCCCCAGAAGGTCAGGAAAGGTGATCCAGGAAGACCAGAGGTATGCAACGTCTTCACGCTTCACAAAGCACTGAACAACCCAGAGCTGGAGGAGATAGAGAGGAATTGCAGGTCAGGCAAACTAGGATGTGTTCAGTGTAAGGCTAACCTAGCAAAACTAATTGCTGATAGGTTCGCCCCGTTTAGGGAGAAAAGGAAGGAACTAGAGAGCAAATCTAAGGAAGCTCTTGAAGTACTAGTTGAAGGTAGCAAACAAGCAAGGGAAGTAGCCAAGGAGACGTTAGAAGAGGTAAAAGAGGCGATGAACTTAAAGCTAAAACTAGAATAAGCTGAGACTGGAGCATTTTAAGATGACTAAGAATAACGTTAAAACTGAAGTAGGCTCTACAATAGGGTATTTTGATGCTCTACATAGAGGACATCAGCTCCTATTATATCAGCTAAAGGTCTCTCCATATCCCGTGAAACTGGTGATAACCTTTAATATCTCCCCTAAGCTCACCCTCTACAGGAACACGATTCCCCCTATATTGACAAACTCTGAGAAGGAGCGAATGCTTAGATATTGGGGTTTTGAACCGCTATTTCTAGAATTCCCTAAGGTGAGGAAGCTAACACCAGAGGAGTTCTGCCTCTACCTTAGAGAACTAATTTCGGAAAAGTATGGCCAACTCAAAGAGGTTATCGTAGGAGACGATTTCAGGTTCGGGTACAACAGATCTGGGGATACAGCTAAGCTGAAGTCAATCGGAAAAGACCTAGGCTTTTCAGTGCGTGTTTTCAGAAAGCTCAAGGAAGGAGAAGTAGAGATAAGCACAACCAGGATAAAGGAACTGCTACTCTTAGGAGATGTGATAACAGCTAACCAATTCCTAGGTTACGCTTACTACATAACCTCAGAGGTCATAAGCGCTAAGGGTATTGGGAGGAAACTAGGTTTCCCAACAGCTAACCTATCAATGCTTCCAGGAAAGCTCTACCCAAAGACTGGGATTTACATAGCTAGGGTATGGTTAGAGGAGGGAGAGATCAAACCCCATTTCCTCGGACCAGGTCTAGCTCACCTAGGCCCTAAACCTACCTTAAACGATAACACCTTCTCGTTTGAGATATGGATAGATGGTTTCTCAGGATCACTCTATAGAAAGAGGTTGACAGTAGAGCTCCTTGATTACATAAGACCTGTTATGAGGTTCAGAGATATAAATGAGCTTACCGAGGCTATAAAGAGTGATATAGAGGTTATGAGGAAGAGATGGGAGAGGATCAGAGCGCTTTCACCCCCGTGGTGGGAGGTCAACCTAAACGATGAGAGATACCCTCAGTTGGCTGAAGCTTTTCAGGATAGCTAACTTAGCTATTGAGGAAAAGATCTCCCTCAAGGAGTACCTGGAGGAGATATTAAACTTCCTTGAAGAGTTTGAAGACGTACCTCTAAAGGGATCTAAGGTACTGGTGGGTCTGTCAGGTGGTCCTGACTCTGTATCGTTGCTTTATCTATTAGCTGATCTTAGAGATAAGCTTAACCTAGATCTGGAAGCTTTTCACTTAAACCACAGGATAAGGGATTCTGCGAGTAGAGATGCTGAGATCGCTCAAGCGCACTGCCGGTCTCTTCAGGTACCCTTTCACTACAGAGAAGCTGATGTACCTAAGCTGAGGAGACAGCTAGGAGGGAGCTTGGAGGAAGTAGCGAGGAAGGTTAGGTATCAACACATAATAGAGGTAGCCAGGTCTATAAAAGCTGACTTGATAGCCCTGGGACATAACGCCGATGACCTAGCTAGCACCCTAGTGATGAACCTGCTCAGAGGGAGCGGGATTAAAGGAGTAACCAGCTTAAGACTCCTCACTGAGAGAGAGGGGATCCCGATAATCAGACCGCTCTTATTCATCAGGAAGGGAACACTTAAGAGATTCTTAGATGAGAGAGGGATAACTTATGCGATAGACGAGACAAACGCTGATACTAGGTACACCAGAAACAAAATCTACATAGAAGTTTTTGACGCTCTTAGAAAGGTTAACCCTAAGCTTGAATCAGCTCTGCTGAAACACTACCTAAACCTACTGCCGATAAGATGGGATGTGGATAGAAAGCTCAGTAAGATCCTGAGAGAGGAGCTGATATCCCTGCCAGAGGGATGGATGATTAACTTAGAGGTTTTCACCTCCCTATCCCCTTACCTTAGCCTGAGCTTAGCAGGGGAGCTAATCAAGTTAATTCCTAAAGCTAAGCAGAAGCTGGAGTTCAGCGATGTGGTTAACCTAGGTGAGGTTATAGCCTCAGGGAAGAGGAGGACCATAGCTAAGGGATGGCTCAGCGAGGTTCTAGAAACCTCTGAGAGATACCTGGTCATCTATAAAAAGGACCCTGAACTCCCAGAAGTAAGCCTCAGCGAGCTTAGGGGGAAAAGGGTGATACCAAGCTGGGAGCTTGAGATAGAGGTTAAAACAGCTCCTTTCGAGAGGATAGGTGATGAGAGTTTTAGCTGGGTACTACCATTTCCCCCTTCCCAGTTAGTCCTAAGAGCTAGACAGCCAGGAGATATCTTCTTCAATGGGAACTTCAGGAGAAAGCTCAAGAAAGTTCTATCTGAGTCTAAACTACCTAGATGCTTGAGAAACAGATGGCCTCTGATCGTCCATAAACCAACCAGATACGTGATCTGGATCCCAGGTATAAGCGGTCTGAAGCGAAGAGAAGACGAGGAGAGAATAACGATGATAACTCTAAGAGCTAAGTGGTTAAGCTTAGCCTTAAGCTTAGCTTCCGAGAAAAGCTACTAACTAACTTATAGGGAGCGAGGTTAGGTTGTAGAA
>JALUEN010000117.1:0-951 GCA_027052755.1 bacterium
CCTTACTACTTTTATTTTACCTTCCCCGAAGAAAAAAATTAATAAAATGTTACAAAATGGAACTTCGGAAGATAAAATTAAGTACACTGAAGTAATCAAACTAAAAAACTACTCAGAATCATGAGAAAATTCTACACTACTTTTGTTTTCTTCTTCAAGTCTAACCCCTTACCGCTTCTCAAACACTATCCCCCTAAACGCCTCTCTTTTGGCACTGAAAATCTATTAAAAAAGAGGAGAGTTTCAAAAATTCTAAGCTTACTTTCTGCTAAACAAAGTATCTTACAAAAATCTGCTTTCACCAAATCTGAAAAACCCCTCAGAGTAAAAATGTGCAATACCTCAACGGGTAACCTCTATTTTCTTTTCCTTTTGAAAAGGAAGAAAAATTATCTTAAGGCGGAGCCTTTAAACATGAGTAAGAGAGAGCCCTTCAGGAGATTAATCCTATCTCAACAGAGCTAGGCGAACTCAAATAGGTGTCAGACGAGCGGGGAAAACATATTCGCCTTACCCCAAATAACATTTGAGGGAGGGATACATCTTTTTCAATCACTTCCACTTTGAAAACTAGGAAACAGTAAACTAATCCCTCAGCTCTCACTCTCGTTTAGGATCTTCAGGAGTGTTTCAGCTATCCTAGTAGCTCCTCCTGGCCCTCCCATAGCTTCCTTACCTGCCAGGGACATCCTCTGATAGATCTCTGGGGTCTCTAGGATCTCTAAAACAGCTTCGCTGATAGCCCTAGGATCGGGCTCAATAACTCTCACTGCCTCACCTAAGAGTTTTACCTGTCTCCACCTGTACCATGAGAGTTTCTTCCCTTTCTTGAAAGCCACTATAGGTTTACCTAGAGCAGCTGCTTGCTCGTTAGCAGTTCCAGCTTGCCCTAAAACGATGTCCGATAGTTTTAAAACATCCCCTAAGAACTCAGATGTGAGTATTTTCACG
>JALUEN010000117.1:961-3930 GCA_027052755.1 bacterium
GGATAACGATAATCCCTCTTAAAGGCTTTTCCAAATCTAGTATCATCTTAAGCGCCTCAAGTTGAAGCTCCAAGTTCTCTAGAAACTCATGAACTCTTCCAGGAAGTAACGCGACCCTTAAATCTCCCTGAGAGAGCCACTTTATAGCTGACTCTTCAGGATATCTAAGATCCTCAAGGGGTTCTAAGGGTTCTAACATAGGATTTCCCACATACTCCGCCTGCTCAACCCCTCTCTCTCTCAAGAACCTCCCAGTAGCCTCATCTCGCACGAAAACCTTCAGACATCTCTTCATCAATGAGCGCTCAAAGAGGTTGTAAGGCTCTACCTTAACAGATTTCGCAGTCCCAACAAAAACAGTAGGTAACTTGAGAAATAGGGTTGCCATTGCAAGGGGATAGACATCTCCTACAGCTAGCGATAAGAGTCTCTCCTCTGAGGAGCCACGGGAAACAGCTTTAAGGGTCTCCAACCTCTCCCTGATAACTTTAACGAGTCCTCCCCCAAATAGATCCCTCAGCGTTCTCTCTAACGGATTTCCCTTTACCCCAGAGCTAGGGACCTGGTGTTCAAAGAAGAGTAGGTCTACCTTAAGCCCAAGCTCCTCCTCCAAAGCCTTCAGCTCCGGTAATTTGAATAGAGATTGGTAAGCTCCTCCTTCACCCACAAGTGGCGCTAGTTTCAGAGATAACTCTCCCTTAAGCTTTTCCTTACTAGAGATGTCCAAGGAATCCAGTTTAAGGAGGAGTCTCTTAACTATACTGAGGGCTATGTAATCCTCACCCTGCCCGTTACTTAACACTAGGAGCTTCATTACTACCTCCAGAATACTTAACTCTTAAGAGCTAGCTCATCAGTTGGGATAGAGAGTATATTACCTGAGAAGCTAACTATAGCTTTATTAGAGCTAAGGGCTAAGATAACACCGCTTCCGTGCTCTTTATGTTTAACGATAGCCCCTACTCTCAGCTCCAGCTTCTTCCTCGCTCTCCTCTTGGAGGTAGCCTCAGACTCCCTCTTCCAGCTATTAGAGCTAGAGAAGAGGCTTAACTTCCCTGCTCTCCTCTTTGAGGTAGTCATTCCACTTTTCAGTTCAAAGCTCTCTGAGCCTGAGAACAAAGCTCTTGAGGAGGAGCGCCTCTTAAGCTTCCTCTCAGCTCCCTTCTTGAGATCCTCTTGAGACACTCCGCTCTCCTCTTTCAAGGCTCTGATCTCCTGGGAAAGCTCTCCCCAGAAGCTATCCTCCTGAAGTTTATCAGGAGGTATATCCTCTAAGAACCTAGAGGGTTTCTTATCCCTCAGCCTCCCCCGTTCCATCCTCTTCTGGGAGTAAGTTAGGAAGAGGAGATCTTTAGCTCTAGTAACTGCAACGTACATCAATCGTCGTTCCTCCTCTAACTCCTCATAGCTAGCTGATCTCCAGTGGGGGAGTATATCATCCTCTAGCCCTACCAGGAAGGTTACTGGAAACTCTAAGCCTTTTGCAGCATGTATTGTCATAAGCTTAACTTTATCCTCTGAGGTTTCATCAAGATCGGTAGAGGAGACTAAGGCTGACCACTCTAAGAAAGCTCTCAGGACCTGTAGGTTACTCTCAACGGCATCTCCTAGGTTGTCCTGGAACTCCCTCATGGCACTGATCAGCTCATATACGTTGTCTATCCTCTCCTGGTAGTTATCTCCTCTGCTCTCCAAGTATTCTATGTAACCTATTCTATCTATAAGCCAGCTGGTTAAGTCGCTTATCGGTGTACTTTCTAATTTAGTCTTAGCTTCATATATCACATCAACGAACTCCCTTAGTCCCTCCAAGCCCTTTTTAGATCTAGAAGATACCCTCAGAGCTATCTCATCCCCTTGAAGTGATGCTAAGAATAGAGATGTCTCCCTCTCCCTAGCTACCTCATTTAAGGTAGCTAGTAGCGATTTTCCTATACCTCTAGGGGGTGTGTTTACAACCCTGGAGAAGCTAACGTCATCGTTAGGGTTCAATATCAGCCTCAGGTAAGCTAGGATATCTTTTATCTCCTTGCGAGAGTAGAAGCTGAGCCCACCGAGGACTTTATACGGTATCCCTTTTGAGATAAGCCCTTCCTCTAGAATTCTAGAGAGGTGGTTAACCCTGTAGAGGATAGCTATATCCCCCCATGAGTATCCCCTGTCGTGGAGCTCAGCTATCCTCCTAGCCAGGTATCGGCTCTCTTCCCTATCGGAGCTAGCCTTGAAGAGAAATGGTTTAGGTCCCCTCCTGTCAGTCCACAATTTCTTCCCGTATCTGGACGAGCTTAAACTTATGATCACGTTAGCGAGATCCAAGATTTCCTGCGTACTCCTGTAGTTCCTCTCCAGCTTGATCACCTTACTACCGGGAAAGTCATCAGGGAACTGCCTTATAAACCTGACCTGTGCGTTCCTGAAACCGTATATGCTCTGATCATCATCACCTACGACAAAGATCTCCTTGTTATTTTTCCTAAGCTCCAGGAGTATCTCGTACTGGGGAGCGTTCAAATCTTGAAACTCATCTACGTGTATATACCTGAACCTCCTCTCCAGCTTATCTCTAACGCTAGGATACTCCTTAAGTAGCTTGAGGAAGTTCAGGAGGAGGTCATCAAAATCCATAGCGTTCATCCTCAGCAACCGCTCATCGTAGAGCTTCCTTAGATCCCAGATAAAGCCTTCTACTTGGTAGTCAGGCTTTAGGAAGGATTTTATCCTGCTTATCTGTGAGGTTAAGTAAGAAGGGGAGTAGGAATTAGATATACCCAGCTCTGTGGATATGATCTTGATCAGCTCCCTAGATTCCTCCTCATCAAGTATAGTGAAATCAGGTGTGTATCCTATAAGCTCTGCGTGTTCCCTCAGGATACGAGCACATAAGCTGTGAAAAGTTCCTAGAGCCATCTCTCCCAGCTTTATACGAAGTAGCTTTTCAAGTCTCTCCTTCATCTCCTGCGCAGCTTTAT
>JALUEN010000118.1 GCA_027052755.1 bacterium
GGGGAATCCTGTACCACAGGTACACCTTTGATGATAAAGGTATGGTTACCTCAGCGAGAATAATAGCTCCTACAACTCACAACCAGCTGACGATAGAGGAGGACTTCAAGGTCAGGTTGGATGAGCTGGTAAAATTACCAGAGAAGGAAGCAGCCCTAGAGTTTGAGAAGATAGTTAGGAACTACGATCCCTGTATATCCTGTGCTACTCATTTCCTCAAGTTAAAGATAGACAGAAAAGGCTAACTGCTTTATATAGTCAATAATTAAAGGGGGAGCGTTAGCTCCCCCTTTTTCAATTTCTACTTCTCTTTTCTAAGCAGTTATTAAATTACAGGTTCTTTACTAGCTCGGATAAGGGTTTTAAGATCTTTACTAAACCGGTTTCGGTTATCTCCATTAAGTAAGTCCTGGTGTCGTGTCCGCTTACCCTACATCCGTCTATCCTGAACAACCTGACTAGCTCACCTATCGGCTTCTTGTACAGCTTGGACTGGAATGAGGTGGTTATGATCTGCTTAGCTAAGACTATGGTCCCGTCAACTATATGTCCTACGGCGTAACCACCTGCAGCTTCAGCTGTCAGCTCCTCATGTCCGCTCCTCTTCTGAGAGACTAGGATAGCGGTTTGGTACCACTTCTTCAGAAAGTTATAGACCTGCCTTACTATAGTCCTGGCTGTCATCTCCTTCTGCTCAAAGAGACCTGTTATACTGTCTATAACCGTGAACTTAACCTTATAGGTCTTATACACGTGAGCTAAGGTGGCCAGTAAATTAGGTATGTTCTCCCTTAACCTGTGATATGAGGCGGCATCTAGGAGTAGGATGTTATCTTTCAGCTCATCCCAGTTGAAACCCATCGCTATCGCTCTAGCCCTAAGTGAGTTGACTACGTAGTTAGCTGGTGTCTCCACGGTAACGAAGAGAACCTTCTCACCTCTGGAGGCTTGCTTGACGGCGAACTGCTCTGCCATAAGTGATTTACCAGTGTCAGATATACCAGTGATGTTCATCACGCTGTAAGATGGTATCCCACCTAGTGGTCTCTTCTGAGGTTTGCCGTCTACCACCTCTACGGTGAAGAAAAGTTCATCTAGCCCTTCTATCCCTGACGGAACTCCGTACACTTCCGGTGCTTTTTTCTCAGCTTCCTCTGCCTTCATTATTGACTGGTAGATGATCTCCTCGGACATCTCTATCACCTCCCATTTCTGGGGATATCCCAGCGGTCTCCAGTGAACTTTCGTGAACTTTTAGGAGCCAGGTAACTTTATCTTACCGATAGTTATCAACCCTCTTAGGTTATTCCTTATCTGTTGCTGAGCTCGTTTTATCTCCTGCTCGCTTACATCCTGGAGTACTTTCAGGTCCTCCATTAGAGCTTTTGCTTTCTGAGGAGGTAAAACAGATAGTATCTTGTTAACTAGTTCCATTGGTGCTCCCTTTAAAGCTATGAGCAGATCCCTTGTATCAGTTATCCTTATCAGCTCCCTTATACCGTTCTGATCCAGCAACATTATGTCCTCAAACTCCAGGCTTCTACCCCTTATGTGAGAGGATATTGGATGTCCGATTCCCAGCTTCTCTATTATCTTCCTCTCTGTAACCTTGTCTAGGTGAGAGACTAGCTCTGATGAATGTTCCCTAGCTGTAGCTGGACCTGTAGGTATCACGTTCTCCAGCTCCTCCTGTAGTATCTCAACTAACGCCCTCATAACCTCTTCTGAGAGCTTTGAGAGGTTTTGAATCCTCTTAGGGACCTCGCTCTGGATGGATGCAGGGAGGAAGGCTAGGATTTTTGTCGCTACAGGAGCTGGGAGGTTGCCTAAGATAGCTGCCACTGTCTGAGGATCCTCATCCTTTAGAACGTAAGCTATCTTCTTGGGATCAACATCTAGTAGGAAAGCGAAGGGATGTTTAACCTTAGCTCTCTTAGGAGCTGTTGTTCTCGCCCCTAGGAGGCTCTGAAGGTTCTGCGCTATCGGTACAGGCGCATCCTTCTCCTTGCCCTTCCCAGCTGTCGGGGCCGCTGAGGCCTGAGTGGCTGGGGAAGCTGAGACCTGAGTAGTCCCCTTTTTTGTCTTACTGGTCTTCTCAAGGAACTCCTGTACAACCTTAGCCCTTACCTCAGGTGGGATCGTCCTAGCTTTAGCCATCTCAGCGCTTATAGCTTTCATCTCCTCAGGTGAGAAGGACCTCATTATAGCGCTAGCAGCATCAGCTGGAAGCGATATCAGCAGTATAGCCGTCTTCAACCTTGGGGTTAACTCCATTTCAGGCATCTGCTCTCACCTCTGTTATGGCCCTACGTGTATCATCTCCCAGTAGCTGTCAAACTCATCAAAGTTCTGAGCAGCTTCTAGCTCTGTCCTCAAGAGGTGATAGTGGCCTTCCTCCATGTTAGCTAGGAACTTGAGTCCCTTCGCTAGCTTTTCCTTTCCCTCTCTCTCCGCTTTCTCTGATAGGCTTAGGTAGAAATCCCTAGCTGCTAGCTCGGAGTCCATCGCCATCTCAATTAACTCAGAGAGCGGACTTCTCTCATCATACTTAACCTCAGGGAGAGGAACTCTAGTGGTCTCAGGTATCTCTGGCTCCTCGTTAAAGGTTGATCTGTAAACATCTCTCAGGAATGCCTCGTGTTTTTTCTCCTCCTCAGCTAGGAACTTGAACCTCTCCTTAACCATAAAGCTCCTGGATTTAGCCTCTAAGTCCTCATAGATTTTCTGAGCCTCTAACTCTGATTTTATAGCCTCTCCTAATAGAGCTTTAAGCTCTAGTTCCTCTACTGCCTTAGTTATCTCCTTGGAATCGTAAGGCATAGGAACACCTCCTTTTCACCCTCTACTTAAGGTAGTTTCACTTTTATCAGGTATATCCTCTTATGGGTAAGGGTGTCAATAGAGGTTAAAGCCCCTAGTTGGAGAACTTAAAACCGATAAATCCCCTTTTAAACCCATCACATGGAGGTGATTTGAGTGAGCATAGATCTCAAGGTGAAGCTACCTGGACCTAAGGTTATGGAGATAGTTGAGAAGGAGCGAAAATACCTGGCTAAGGGGACCAAGTCATGGGAGACTCCAGGTGGTCCTCTGAGAGCAGAGGGACCCTATTTCTGGGATGAGGACGGTAACGTTCTACTTGATTGGACTAACCCTATGGTCGTTATCCTCGGACACTCACATCCTAAATGGGTTGCTGGGATGAGAGAACAGCTGGAGAACTTAGTTTACTTCAACTCACCTGATTTCGTTAACAGGCTTCAGGCAGAGACAGCTGAGCTCTTAACTAAGCTGACACCCGGAAACTGGGAGAAGAAGGTGTTCTTCAGCAACTCAGGTACAGAGGCTAACGAGGCAGCGCTGAAGGTGGCCAGGATATCTACCGGTAAGAACTTAGTTATCGGTTTTATCGGTGGCTTTCACGGTAGGACCATGGGATCTCTAGCCTTAACCGCTAGCAAAGCAGTCCAGAGGAAAAAATACACCCAGTACTTGAACAACGCTTACAGCATACCCTATGCCTACTGCTATAGATGTTGGTACAAGATGAAGAGGGAGACCTGTGGACTTTACTGTCTGGAGGTCTTGGAGAAGTACTTCAAAACTGTACTGCCTCCTGACGATGTAGCTGCTATAATATATGAGCCGATACAGGGAGAGGGAGGTTACGTAGTTCCACCTAAGGAGTTCATACAAGGACTCCATGAGATCGCTAAGAAGTACGGTATCCTAACTATAGCAGATGAGGTTCAGACAGGTTTCGGGAAGACTGGGTACTGGTTCGCTACCGAGTACTTCGGCGTTCAGCCTGATATAATAACCGTCGCTAAGGGATTAGCTAACGGTATGCCAGCAGCCGCTACAGTCTTTAGGGCAGAGCTGGACTTCCCAGAGGAGGGAATGCACAGCAACACCTTCGGTGGTTTAGTC
>JALUEN010000119.1:0-10312 GCA_027052755.1 bacterium
CATATTACCTGAGAGGGTGATCTCTAGTCCGCTTCTTGAGTTAGTTGCCTTACCTAGTGAGCTGATACTTCATCCTTATTTAAGCGAGAGTGAGAGGTTAGCGAAGCTAATACTTCTATCTAGAGGTTATCCCATGTTAGTGATAGGGACGGGGCCTGCGATGACCTTTCCAGCTCCTAATTTAAAGTTGATAGTTCTCCTGTCAGAATCTGATGATGATCACATCACTGAGTGGGGCTTGAGGTTTAACTGGAGGGAGTTAGCTCCTAGGATAGCTGAGGAATCAGGCGCTAAACTGATCCTGATGGATATAATGCCATCACTTCATAGCTACATCAGTTTCTCAGATAGCTCAAACTTTAGGGAAGCTCTCTCAGAGGTCAGGGATAGGTTAGTTCACTTGAAGGAAAGGATTGAGCTTGTTCCCCCTCCGTTTAAGAGGAGAGAGCTGTTAACCTCTAGGGTACTTGAGGAGATTAGAATTACCTTAAAGAGAAGGGAAAACGTTCTGATCTTTAACTATGTACTTCAATCCCTTCAGGTCAGGTGTGGGGCTTGCGGATATAGACCTAGATGTCCTAGGTGTGGTACTCCCTTAAAACCCATTGGCTCAGGTGAGCTCTTCAGGTGCCCGTTATGTGGGTATCAGGAGAGATTAGTTAAATGCCCTAGATGTGGATCATCTAGTTGGATCGTTAGAGGTGTGGATCTAAGCAGGACATATAATAGCCTGAGGAAGATCTTTCCTGATGTACTGTTCTTAGATGCTTACTTTCAGAGACGTAAAACTGAAGTTCTGAGGCTAGCGGACCTCAGCCACGCTAAGGTAATAATTGGGAGCAGAGCTGCTGCTAAGCTCCCGATGAGATTCGGCTTGATCGTGGTGGTATCCCTATCCTCCTTCTTCTGGATCCCATCAACTAGCTCTAGGTTCACAGCTGTTTACTATATCGCTAACCTGCTTGAGCGTTTAACCAGAAGGGGGAAGATGCTGATTATGGACGAGGATAGGCCATTGAGCTTGCCGATTAGTACAGCTCTACTAGGTGAGAACCCTAACAAGCTGTCAAAGGGTATAGGGATGCTTAGGGAACTAGAGGATTGGATCTCTAACCTAGGAAAACTGTACGCTGATGAGATATCGCTTAGGAGAGAATTAAAGCTTCCCCCGATATACGCTCTAGTTGAGGTAAGTTTTGAAGAGGATCTGGAGAGTGATCTGGTTAAAGGCGCTCTTATAGCTTTATCTGAGGAGATACAAAGGATAAAGATATGGGATGTAATCCTTCCGAAGAGGACTGGCTGGGCTTTTACTGTTAGCTGTCCCTTAGAAGAGCTGGATAACTTTAAGGTGCGTCTCTTGGAGCTATTTGAAGGTTTTGAGATACCCCTAGAGAAAGTAAAAATTAACAGAAAGTGGGAGGTGATTAGATAGATGAGCAAGGTGCTCAGGATATCTAAGCTCTTCGTCTTCGGGCTTATCATACTAACACTGCTCCTGATGAACGGAAGCAGGTTCTCTATGGGAGATGGTAAGGTTTACCTATACGTTCATAATAAGCTCTACAAGGGAGAGATCCAGCAGATTGGGAATAGACTTTACGCTGATCTAGAGGCCCTCTTAAAGCTCCTGAAGGTGAAGTACTTAAAGGAGGGCTCTAACTACTTTATCTCCTCTGAAGATGAGGTAGCTACTGTTTCAAGACCTATTGCCCTGGTTTATGTTAACGGTCAACCGTTTAAGAGCGCTTTCATAAAGGGTAACAAGGTTATGGTTGACGTGAAAGCCTTAGCGGAGGCTCTTGGATTTAGGTTCTTCTATAACCCGGATACCGGTATAGCTGATGTGATCAAGCTTAGGAAGATCGCTTACACTAAAGGGAAGGCTAAGGGATCTATGGAGGAGACGCATGCGGGGAGGAGTTCCGAAGAAACAGTCTCTGAGGCTTCTAAAGGGAAAGGAACTTCTGAGGAGAAGGAAGAGAGCTCCAGCACTGCAGGGAAACCGACGAAGAAGCTGACAGCAGAGGAGAAGGAAAAAGCGAAACAGGAGATGAAGGTACCTGCCGATGCTGTTAAGGTTGTTAAGCTGGACAGGTACTATGACTTTAACTCTAAGCAGCTGAGCTTGAAGGTAGTTGTTGCTAACACTTGGAAAAAGCCAGTGAAGAACGTAGTGGTTACCCTGAGGATCGTTGATGGGAGGGGGAAGGATATCCTGAAAAAGGTTTACAGTTTCGGTACTTTAAAGCCTGGACAGAAGAAGGAGATATCCTACTTTTGGATAAACTACACGGGGGTCTACAACCCAGGTGTGAAGGTAGATATTGACTTTAAAGGAAAGAAAAAGGCTAAGAAATAGCTCAATTAGAGACCTTTTAGAAAGAGAAAAGGGAGGGGATTATCCCCTCCCTTTCTTTGTTCTCGCCACTTTCTCTACTCAATCTTAATTTTAACGCCCTCTGACTCCCTCTCCTCTAGTTTGGGAGCCCTGATCTTCAGGATACCACCTTCATAGGTAGCCTTGGCTTCGTTTGCCTTTATCTCCTTTGGTAGGGGAATAGTCCTGTAAACGCTAGCATAGGAGAACTCCCTAGTGAAGTAATTTCTGTCTTTCTTAGTCTCTTCGTGTTTCTTCTCAGCTTTCACGGTTATCGCATCATCGCTTACGGTAACCTCTATCTCGTTCTTGTCAAAGCCTGGCAGCTTTACCTCTACCACTAGATCCTTATCCTCCTCATACACATTTACGCTTCCCTCAGCCTCTCTCCAGGGCTCCACCTCAAAGGGGGCGAAGAAATCCTCAAGGAGATCCATGAACCTGTCTCTCCAGCTAGGTACTAATGACCATCTCCTAGCTAGTTTCATACCTCATCACCTCCCATTTTTTATAATACCCATATAAAAAAATTCTTAAACAATTTGACTAATTTTTGATCTCTAAAAAGCTTGTAAATCCGGTGGAGAAAGTAGTGACGAAAATTAAGGTTTTTAGGGGTCATTTAGGGTAGTGGTAACTTGACACTAATCCGTAGGTTATCAGTTTCCAGCCGTCTATCATAACGAACAGGAGGAGTTTGAACGGCAGTGATATGGTCATCGGCGACATCATGAACATTCCCATTGCCATAAGCACGCTACCTACGATCATATCAATTACTAGGAAGGGGAGGTAGATAAGGAAACCGATTATGAACGCAGTTTTTATCTCGCTCAGGAGGTAAGCTGGTATTATAACGTACATGGGGATATCAATAGGTTTCTTTTTCTTGATGTCCAGTTTCGCTAGTTCTACGAACATGAGTAGGTCCTCCTCTCTTGTTTGAGCGAGCATGAACTTCTTGTACTCTCTCATAGCTATACTGAACGCTTCTGGGCGTTTTATCTTTCCCTTAACGTAAGGTGTCAGGGCTTCCTTCTCTATTGTGTGGAATACTGGGGCTAGTATATAAAAGGTGAGGAACAGAGCGAAGGCTATGAGGACCTGGTTAGATGGCACCTGTTGGGTTCCCATAGCTGATCTGAGGAAGGATAGCACTATCAGGACCCTGACAAATGGGGTCATTATGATGAAGAGGTACGGTGCTAATGATAGGACAGCTACAGCTGCTAGGACCTCTAGGGGAAGAGTTACTCCTCTAGGACCTTTCACTACCTCCTCTCCTATCTGTATCTTAGGGAGAACGATAGTGGGAGCTTCAGCTGAGAACCCTAAGTGGGATGTCAGTATTAGGAGTATCAAGGCAACCAAGCCCGCTAGTGCCAACCAGCTGAACTTCCTAAAGGATTTAATAGCTTCTTGTAGCATGCTTCTTCACCTCTAAGGCTGTTCTCTCTAGATAATGGTTCTGAGCCTGAGCCCTACTGTATCAATTTGAAACTTCAGCTCCTCAAAGCCAAAGGTCTTCATCTTCTCCCTCAAGATTTGATGTTTCTCTGGGGATGCTATTATGATCAGTGTTCCACCTCCAGCTGCTCCACAGAGTTTATAACCCCAGACTATCTCATCTAGCTCCCTGGTAAAGTTCTCTATTATCGGATTGGTGTGTTCGGGGGATAGCTTCTTCCTAGCCTCCCACTCCATTTTCATGTAGTGCCCTAAAGCTTCCATATCCATCTCGTTCAATGCCTCGTAAACCTCAGTAGAGATCTGGTAGATCTCCTTTAGGAGATTCCTTGTTTCCTTGTCCTTCTCTAGAAACCTCTTAACCACATACCAGTTGAGATCTCCCGACTCGTGCTCAAATCCTGAGTAAGCTAACACTATGTGTTTCTCCAGCTCGTTTATGAGTTCAGGGAAGGCTATCTTCTCCACACCGATTCCCTTGATGTCAAACCATATAGCGTTTATCCCACCGTGAAGAGCTGCTATATAATCCTGTTTACCTGTTAGGGTCTCTAAGACCTGAGCTTCAATCTGAGCAGCCATATCTATCAGCTCATAAGGCATCAGCTTCTCCTGGGAGTACCTGGTGAAAGCTGACAGTATTGTGATCAGCAGGGATGAGGAAGCTCCCAATCCTGATTTAAGTGGGGCTTGGCTTGAGGTTCTGACCTCAAAACCTGTCCGGAACCCTAGAACCTTCATTGTCTTAACTATGAGTCCTAGCTCCCTCAGGTTCTCTAGCTCATCAATGCTGTAAGCCCTGTAGGACTTGTTCAGATCCTCCAGCTCTATCTTTAAACTTTCCTCTCCTAAAGGTTTTATCTTCGTTGAGGTATATATTTTTATAGCGATGTTCAGGGTTAATGTTTCTGGATAGAACAGGTAAATAGGGTATATATCCAGGGTTCCACCGGCTAGGTCTATTCTAGTAGGAGCTATTGCCTCCACTGACTCTATATCCGGCGCTATCCTTGATAAGCTAGATGTGTAGAGCTCACTCTTGAGCATCCTTTTCACCTCCAGGGAAGTTAACGTTGTTTAATCCCTCCAGGATACTTATGAACTTCCTGAGAAGTTTTGAGTACTGTGGGTGTCTCAGGAGCTCCTTCTTAACCTCGTGTTTCAAAGCCTCTTTGAAGTTTCCCTTAAGCCCGCTTAACTCCCTATCTATCACTTGATCTAGGACCTTCTCAATAGAGCTCTGAGAGGATTCCGTGTATCTGCTCATGAACCTCTCAAACCTTGAGACCCTCTTCTTGTCCCCGTCTATAGGTGCTCCTCCCATCCTCTATCACTCCTAAGTGAACCTTATCTCTTATAGAAGTATTTTCACTTGCCTAAGCCCTTACCTCCTAACTTTATAACAAGAGTAAACCTCAGCAAGTCAGACTTATAGCTTAGAGGATGAGCGCTTAACTCGTAGAAGTAGATAAGGAAATCCGAATTTTCTTAAGCTTTTAAAGGGGGAGGAAGAGATGCTTCCAAGAGGACAAGCCGATATAAACGTCCTGCTAAACGCACCTAAGTACAGGGAGCTTTGGAACAGGATAAAATTTCTCCTCTTCGCTATAGCGATTTTTGTCTTCTCAACGCACTTAACAGTTCCCGGAGTGGATGTGGAGACTTGGAGGACTTTCCTGAGACAGGGAAAGATCTTCTCCTTCTTTGGACTACTTACAGGAGGAGCTCTACAGAACTTCGCTGTTACAGCTATGGGTATCACACCCTACATTAACGCCTCTATTATAATGCAGCTGCTTACAGCAGCTATACCACAGTTAGAGGAGCTTCAGAAAGAAGGTGGCGAGGAGGGTAGGAGACAGATAGCTTTCTATACTCGTTGGTTAACTATAGCCCTCTGTCTCATGCAAGCTACGATATTGGTTCTAGGACTTGCTAAGCTGAAGGGGATATTTACTATAGACCATCCGCTCTACTACCTAACTGTTATCCTAGCGCTCACCGCTGGGACCCTCTTCCTGCTGTGGCTTGCTGAGGAGATCAGCGATAAGGGGATAGGTAACGGAGTATCTATCCTGATATTCCTCTCCATCCTCCTGAGGTTACCTCAGTACATGATCAACCTGTTTCAGCTTCACCTAGCCTCTCCATGGGAGCTAACAGTTAAGCTGATTCAAATATTTTTAGTTGTCTTCGTTCTGGTAGCTCTAGTAGTTTACCTTACCTTGGGCTACAGGAGGGTACCTGTTAACTTCGCTCAGAGAGCTTTCGGAAAAGGCGTTATAGCCGCTAGGAGCTCCTTCCTCCCTATAGCTGTCAACAATGCAGGTGTTCTGTCAATAATCTTCGCTATATCAGTCCTCTACTTCCCGTCAGTTCTCCTGAACATCCTCCCGCCGGATATAAAGAATCATCCCCTAGTGATATCTCTCTCCTACCACCTCTTCAGCTCATCCTCCGTAATCCATAACCTTCTCTACGCTCTGCTGATCATATTCTTCACCTACTTCTATACCTATATAGTTATAAACGTTGATGATCTAGCGGATTACTTGAAGAAATCAGGTGGAACTATACCGGGGATCCCCCCTGGAGAGCCTACCAAGAGGAAGCTCCAACAGATACTGGATAGGCTTACCTTTATAGCAGGTATCGGGTTAGCTATAATAGCTATCTTACCTACTCACCTCTTCAGTTTAGTTGGAGTTACGGCTTTCTACCTGGGAAGCACATCAATACTGATCATCGTAGGTGTTGTTTTAGATACATTGAAACAGATGCAGGCGTATATGCTAGCTTCTGCTCCTAGGGGACTAATTAAATCAAGGTGATGAGGTAGAAGTAATGGGAAAAGGAGGTAATAGGGTATGTTTGAGCTACTAGGGATAGCTAACTTCCTGGACTTTTCCGATATAAATCCCGTTAACATTGCTCTCTTCTTAGGCTTCGTGGTCCTCGCTTTTTTAGCTAGCTGGCTAGCAGGTTACTATCAGCGAAAGGGAACTAGAATAATATACCACAGGAAGATCTTTTTCTACTTCTCTGGCATCCTGATACTCCTGTTGCTAATAGGTGTAGCAGTTAAAGGAGTTAAGCTAGGAATAGATTTCAAGGGAGGAACCCTGATACAGGTTGGCTTTAGGGAAGAGGTTAAGGAAGCACAGCTTAGGGACCTTTTCTCTCAGCTATCAAAGGACTTAAATAAGCCAAACCTCTCGGAGGCTATAATACAGGAGGTAAAGCTAGCTAATATAAAGGGGTTTGAGAAGCTCTACATAATCCGAACTCAGCCACTTGATACAAAGGATGATATCCCTAAGATAAGGGAGGCGCTGAAGAAGCTAAATGGAGAGATACTGAAGGTTGAGAGCGTAGGACCTACGATAAGTAAGGAGATAAGGCGGAATGCTTTAATAGCTCTGCTCATCGCGTTAGCCGCTCAGGTGGTGTACATAGCCTTTAGGTTCGGTAGCAACATCTTCTACGGTATCATCGCAGATATAGCACTAATTCATGACGTTATCGTTATGTTCGGTTTCTACGTCTTAGCGGGAAAGGAGATAGATAGCTCTTTCGTGGCTGCTCTCCTGACGGTTATAGGTTACTCGGTTATGGACTCAATTGTTATCTTTGACAGGATCAGGGAGAACCTGAAGAAGGTAGTTGACAGCGGGAAGAGAGACTTTGACTTTGAGGCTCTGGTTAACGAGAGCGTTAACCAGACCATTACTAGGTCAGTGAACACAGCTATCTCCTCACTGCTCCCACTTATCGGTATCTACTTTCTTGGAGGAGAGACCCTGAAGAGCTTCTCCTTCGCGATAATGGTTGGTTTCGTTTCCGGAGCCTACTCATCTATATTTATCGCTGCGCCTCTAGTGGTAACTCTGAAGAGGTATATCCTCCCTGCTGAGCTCAGGAAGATAGAGGAGGATAAGGAGATAGAGCGTCAGCAGAAGTTAATGCAGGCGGTTTCAATGACCATGCCCGTTCAGGATAACCCCAGTGAGGTAAGTGCTCCTGAAGGGGAAAAGGCTTCTGAATCCTCTAAACCTTCTAAGAAGGTCTTGAAGAAGAAGCGCAGGAGAGCAAAGCCTAAGAAAAAGTAACTTGAAGGTTTAAGTACCTTAGGGAAGAAACAGGGAAATGAACAGATAAACACCTTAAGAGGTGATCCTTAATGCCTTTTACCGCTACTATAGGTAGATATCAGATCATACAAGAACTGGACACTACACCCCTTGGTCAGATCTTCAAGGCAAATGATCCCCTGCTGGATAGAGAGGTCTCTATCAGGGTCCTGAGCCCTTACATAGTTAATGAGCCTGAGTACAGGGATAAACTCCTAAAGGAAGCACAGCTAATCGCTAAGTTGAAGCACGTGAACGTAGCTAGCGTTATTGATATAAACGAACAGGAGGGAATCTACTATATAGTATTTGAGCTGGTTGAGGGGAAGACACTAGAGGAGCTTATCAGCTCAGGTGAGGAGATCCCCTTGGAGACAAAGTATAGCTATCTCCTCCAGATAGCAGAGGCTCTATACTACGCTCACCAACACGGGATAATTCACAAGGACCTCAAGCCTAAGAACGTTATAATCCTGCCAGATGATAGAGTTAAGATACTGAACTTTGGTATCGGTTGGGTTGAGACTGAGACCACTATAGCCTCTCAGGATTTCTCCGATAAGGAGATATACTTTGCCCCTGAGCAGGCTAGGGGAGAGAAGATAGATAAACGAACAGATATCTTCTCCTTTTCACTATTAGCCTACAAGCTCCTGTCAGGGGTCTATCCCTTTAAAGGAGAGAACTTCACGGAGACCGTGCAGAAACTTCTCTCTGAAACCCCTGAGGACATAAGGAACTTAGTTCAGGGATTAAATGATAAATTAGCTGACCTGATAATGAAGGGTTTAAGTAAGGAACCCTCTGATAGACCTCCTGATATGGAGAAGTATGTTGAAGCTCTAACTGAAGCTCTATATGGTGTTCCTCAGAAACCATCCTTCTCACCAGCTAAAGCTGCTATGCATAACGTCTTGGGAAACAACTACTACAAGCAGGGTAACTTAGAGCTGGCTATCCTTGAGTGGAAGCGAGCTGCTGAATTAGACCCCTTTAACGCCTTAATCCACAATAACCTGGGTACAGCTTATGACGGGATAGGAGATCTAGAGAAAGCCCTTGAGGAGTACCAGAAGGCCGTGGATTTAAGCCCTAATAACTTTGTCGCTAGATATAACTTAGCGTCAGGTTTCTACAGGTTAGGTAGGTACGATGAGGCTATAGAGGAGTACAAAAAGGTTACTGTTCTTAACCCTAGGTTCGCTCCAGCTTACTATAACCTCGGCAATGCCTTGTATAAGAGGGGATTCATAGATGAGGCTATAGAGAACTGGCAGAAGGCGCTGGTCCTCAACCCTAACTTCGTTGAGGCTATGTACAACCTGGGAAACGCTTACTACACTCAGAGGAAGATAGATGAGGCGCTTGAGTACTGGAACAAAGTCCTAGAGCTGGATCCTAACTTCGCTTTAGCATATTATAGTTTAGGACTCTACTATACGGAGGAAGGCGATTTTGAAGCAGCGATAGAGAACCTGAATAAAGTGATAGAGCTTAACCCTAGGTTCCCTGATGCCCATTTCTACCTAGGTAACATCTACTTTAACTTGGATGATATCTTGACTGCTATAGAGCTTTGGGAGAAAGCAGTGAAATTGAAGCCGGATTACTGGGAGGCTCACTATAACCTGGGAAATGCATACTATATAGAGGATAACCTGGAGTTAGCTCTGGACCACTGGGAGAAGACAATACAGTACAACCCAAACCACTGGCAAGCTCACTGGAACATCGCTAACGTTAACTACTTTGACCTGGGCAACATAGAGAAAGCTATAGACCACTGGCAAAAGGTTACCACTATTCACAGGAAACACTGGCAGGCTCACTATAACCTAGGAGAGGCTTACCTTGAACTTGATAGAATAGAGCTGGCTATACTTGAGTGGCAGAGGGTAGTTGAGATCAACCCTAAGTTTTGGCCTGCTCTGAACAACCTGGCAGCTGTCCTCTTCAGGAGAGGACAAGTTAATGAAGCTATAAAGCTCTGGACTAGAGCTTTTGCCCTTATGCTGTTTGGCGGTTAGCTTATTAAAAACTAATGAGTAATTATGAGTAACATTAAGGAGAGGCTGAGGGATCTAGGAGGATATCTCATATCCCTTACTTTGATAACTATCCTCCTCTTTCTGCTTATATCTATTAACTCTTCTCTAAAGGAGAATAGAAAGATCTACGCTGAGCTATACAAGAGGTACCTTGAGACGAGGTCAGAGCTGAAGGTATTAGAGCGAAAACGGAACCTCTTAAAACTTATCCTAAGAGCTACATCTAAACCTGCTTTTAAGATGGAGCTGATGATAGAGAAGAGAATGGAGATACCGGAGAACTCTAT
>JALUEN010000119.1:10322-13239 GCA_027052755.1 bacterium
CTTTAAGAGCTTCTGAGCTAAAAACCTCAGAGCATAGCTAGAATTGACTTAACTAAGATCGTAGCGTATGATCCCCTGGGAAGCTGAAATGATAGTTTAACCTCTACAAGCTTATCCTCGCATAGTCTTATCTCACCATCCAGGTTTGATGGAGTTACAATAGAGGGCCTGTAGCTACCCATTAACTTAAGGTTTAATAGCTCTCTCTTGGGAAAGTCCATTGGGAGTTGGGTACCTATTCCTGGAAGCGCTATTTCCCTTGGGAGGGAGTCTATCACTTTCAGGTGGTAATCCCTGGATGGGGGCAGGTAGAGATCGGTGTTTAGTAGGCCTTGAGGGAGGCTTAAACTCTTCACTAACTCTACTAGCTGATCTGATTGATTTGAAAAGGGCTTTGAGGAGGACTTTAAAAAGGACTCTGAGGGGGGGAGGATAGAGCGAGATATCCTATAGATCTCCAGCCTCTTCTCTAAAGATCTCCTAAGCTCTAGGTTGAAATAATGGCTCTGAAGCGCGTTGAGTATTAACTTAAAGATCTTCTGGGGAAAGGTTTTAAAGCTACTCTTGGGATCTAAAGTTTTAAGGAAGGCTCTCAGGAGGCTCTTCTCCATATCCATCTCCAGGGGAAGCTTCTCTAGTATCTCTTCAAGCGCTTTAACTTCTGTTCTGTTTATCCCCTTCCTGAGATCCCAGATCCTAGCTATCTTCCTCCTGAACCTCCTCACCTTTCTAGTCTCATTTAGGGATGGGAAGGCTAGGAAAACCCAGAGAGCTTCTCTCCACAGCCCAGAAAGCATCAGGTATCCAATCAGGTGATTTATCCCCCTGGATCCGAACCTCTGAGAATCATAATAGTTGAGTGCCCCAGATTTAAGAGCTTCTAAAGCCTCTTTGAAGTTATGGGATAGCTCCCTCCAAGGTATCTCTACGTAGAACCTCCTCCTAGCGGTGATCTTGAACTCATTACCCTCTATCATCTGGAGCTTAGGAGGTTGAGCGAACCAACCTATGAGTTTAACCTTTACCTTCCCGTTTACTTCCCCTATCTTTACCTGAAACTCCTGCTCTCCTCTTAGGTTCAGCTTTCTCTCCTTTAGCGCTCTCCTAGAGATAGCGATGTACTGGCCTGTTAGAGCCCACCTATCCTTCTCTCCAGCCCAGGAGATGTACTTCCTGGGTATGCCTAACTTGGAGGAGATCACTGTTATCGCTTGAAGAGTTGATAGGTTCTCCTTCTCCATCCAGAGCCAGCAGTAATCCATCCCCTTCTTAATAGATTTCAAGCTAATCAGCTCTCTAACCTGAAAGTGATCCGGAGCAGATTTTATAACCCACTGACTTAGGATCTTATCTCCCTTTAACGTGTCCTGATATCCTCTAGAGTTCCTCATAGGAAAAGATCTCCGGGAGATAGTTATAAGGTATAGCTATCAGGAATTTTATTAATCTCTCCTTAGCGCAGAACTTATATATAAGCAATTTTCCTTCTCTGAATCTATAAAAAGCTATAGATCCATCACCTAAGATAACGGGTGAGTTTCCGTCAAAGCCTATGGCTTCCTCCTCATCTATGTAGTTCACCATAACCCTACCATATCTCTCAGTTACCACTGCCCTCAGATTAAGATCTATGCCTACTAAACTTCCTGGGTAGCTAGCGATCTCCTTGAGGATAACAGCTTCCTTAAAGTTTCCTCCTTCCCTACCACTAGATATCAGGGAGATCAACGAAGTGGAGAACCCATTGGATAGGGCTAATTTGACACCTTCTTTATCCCTGAAGCCATCTAACGAGAAGTTGAAGTATTCAGGAAAACCTTTAAAGGAGAAGATCCCTAGCTCCTCTAGGTTCCGAGCAGAGATATCTAAGCCCTTTAACTCCCATTTGATCAGGGGAGGTTTCCCATCCGCCTTGGATGTGGAGAATAACGAGAAGATGAATAAGTTACCTAAGGAGATATAGGGGTAAATAGAGTCGCTGGAGGTTATCTGTACTTCCGCTAATAGCTTCGGCCTCCTCTTAGAAAGATCTATGATATCTAGAACCCACTTTGTGTTTGATGGGGCTTGGATTAAAGCTATTATTAAGTTACTATTTGGAACCAGTAAGAGATCTGTTAAGCCCTTTACCTTCACCTCACCAATCTCTCTCAACCTATCGTTGAGGATCAGTATCCTATCTCGGTATGCTAGTACGATTCCCTTATCTACTGAGTAGATACCTATGAAGCTCTTCGGATCTCCTTTAAGCTTTTTAGCTCTAACTTTAACGCCGCTACTTACCCTAAATACCTCAAGAAATAGTTTATCGGGACCACTAACTAGAAAGATCTTCCCCCCAGAAATGGTGTAATCTATGAGGTTATCTGTTATCACCTTATACTCTGAGGTTTCAGGCGATATTAGGTACAGTGAGGAATCTACTAACGCGACCCCTTTAAATTCAGGTCCTTTATGGGAGAAGAAGAAGTCCCAGGGACTTGAGTAGCTGGGGACTATAACTGAGATCAGGGTAACAAACGTAGCTAGGAGGACCCTGTAGAGAATAAAAATCAGCCTGTTTGCCCTCATGTTTATCACCTCAAGAGATTTTATCAAGTTCTAGTTCTATCTCCTCCCAGATGATCTTCCTTGGATCTATTTGAAAGTGATTAAGTAGGTTAGCTCTCATCCTCTCTAGTTCTCGTGTATCTAACATTAGGTTAACTATCATATCTATCAGTTCCTCAAAGCTGATCTCATCTTCCTTTTTTAGGATAGCTCCACCTGTTTTCACCATGAAGTTAGCGTTTACCTCCTGGTGATTATCCTTAGCTTCTGGGAAGGGTATCAGGATAGAAGGTCTTCCTGATACCCCTAGCTCCCAGACCGTGGAGGCTCCCGCTCTTGAGATGACAAGAGTTGAGTCTCTTAGAAG
>JALUEN010000120.1 GCA_027052755.1 bacterium
TACTATTGACACCAGGGCAAGGGTTAACAAAACCTCTATTAAGGTGAAGCCTTTAGAGGGTCTTTGCCCTGATCTCCTGAAAGCTGAACTACTTACGATGCTTTCCATGATCTCACCTCCTGTATATATGTAACATTAAATAGGAGGGAAAGGCACCACTGCGCCTTCCCTCCCAAATTCACACATTACTTTCCAGGGCTATATAGTGCTTATCATCTCTAAGCTTACCTCTTTCACGTAAGAGTCAATGAGTAAAACCAAGGTGTTACTGGGATCATCAAAGTAGAAGGATGGTCGTCCTTTAACATCAAGCTCAGCGTTAGGGTCAAGGGAGATCAATCCACCGAAGTAAGCTGGGCGCCCCCTGATCTTAAGCTCATCATCTAAAATATCTCTGATGATGATCTGACCAGAGATAACGGATCTTCCAGAGATATCAGTTCTACCTCTGCCGTCATCATAGCTTCCTACCACGAACAGTAGTGAGGATGGATAACTGGGCAGCCTATCAGATATAGCGTTTAAGTTCAACGCAGTAGCAGTATAGGATAGTACATTCCTAACTGGGTTAAAGACTGCATTTCCTCCTATCAGAGCTCCCTGATCATCAACGAGCTGATTAACGAAGAGCTTAACCCCGTCCCCCTGAAGCGCGTTACCGAAGTACTCATCGGGATCTAAACTTGAATCAGGTGTTAGGAGCAGTACTGGTAGATCATTGCCGTTCACGCTGTTCAAGCTCAAGTTACCTATATAATAGTTACCAGGTTTAACGAACAGGAGGATGGTGTTATCGTTAACGTCTATGTCATCATAATACCTGTCAGGAGCGAGGATTATCACGTTCCAACTTCCACCGATAGCTCCTCCATTTGATCTACCATTGGAAGGTGAGGCATTGATTAGGTTAGATATTAAACTTCCTATCTCATTAACGTTCAGGTCACTAACTAAAGCGGGGTCATACTGGATAGTCAAGTTCCCTAAGGACTGATTACCTGAGAGATTCCCTGAAATTAGGTTAGATGGATTATAGAGGTTAGGACTTGTGGGATCTAGGTTTATGGTATCGTTTCCCGTAATTTGCCGTAGGTAATTCTGAAGGGAGCTGGTTACAGTGCTTAAATCAAGTGGCTCTCTAAGGGTTACCGTTGCATTCCCTATGTTACCTGATACATTGCCTGACTCAGGAACTATTATCTCAACGTTATCACCTAAGATAGCTCCTCCTAGCTCCACTTCATCAGCCCAAATAGCTACTCCGTCTCCTATAGTGATCCTACCCTCAAGCTCTACCTCCCCACCAGAGCCATCCTCAACCAGGGCTATCAGAGGAGTGTTTCTGTCAGAGTTGCTCACCCAGGGAGCCCTCTGAATAGTACCTCGCCCCTTAGCCTCTATGTTAACAAAGGCTAGTATCGGGAAGGGGAGAGGTTGCTTCTTCACCTTCACAATGGCTACTCCTTGTTTATTAACATTTATCATATCTTTTTGTTCTGACACTTTTGCTACGATCCTATACACATCCTCCTCAACGCTCTGTTTCAGGGTATAAACCTCCACCTTCACGTTAATGTAGTCAGGTAAGGTGGTGTCTCCTGTTATCTCCTGAAGCGTACCTGATTCCCCTGTGTAAGTTCCCCCCGATTCAACCAGCTTGTACACAGCTCTGTTAATCATCCCCACAGCTATATCAGTAGTTCTTATCTTAGCTGAGCTCTCTACTACCCTGCTCTTTACCTTAGCATTGAAGTAGAGGAGAGTTCCTATCATAGCTATCATGAGGATAACGAAGATAAGGGCCGTTGGGAGGATAATACCTCTCTCTCCTCTCCTAGAGAATCCCACGCTATCACCTCCACCTTCTTTAAAATAAAGTTAATTTTTTTACAAAAATTTTAACCCAAGGTTTAATTATAACATTTTTCTCCTATTTGTCAAGTAACAAAAATTAAAAAGCCCCCGCTAAGCGGGGGCTTCTAGGATTCATCACTAAGGGAACTTCCTTTTGGATTAAGTGAACTTACCGATGAGCTGGTAGAGAGGCATGAAGACTGCTATAACTATGAATCCAACTATACCTCCCATAACTATGATCATTATCGGCTCTAACATAGATGTAAGCGAGGATAACATATAGTCAACCTCTGTGTCGTAGAAGTCGGCTATCTTCGTAAGCATGCTATCCAGGTTACCGGTCTCCTCACCTACAGCGATCATCTGAACAACCATTGGTGGGAAGATATCCATCTCGCTGAGCGGTCCTGAGAGGTTCTCACCTTCTCTTAGCCTGCTCCTCACTTCCTCTATCGCTTCCTTGATAACAGCATTACCTGATACATCAGCTACTATCTCAAGAGCACTCATAAGGGGTACACCAGAGGCGAGGAGGGTTCCCAGAGTTCTAGCGAACCTACTGATAGCTACCTTTTTGTTAAGCTGACCAAAGATAGGTAGGATCAGCTTTATCTTATCCAAGATCCTCCTACCTACCTCTGTTGATGACCAGAGGAAAAAGAGTCCTCCCAAGAGAAGGAGGATAGCGATCATCATTCCGACAAAGTAGGGGTTCTTCACAGCCTCAACGAAGGCAACAATAACCCTAGTCATCCAAGGTAACTTCACATCCATCTCTTTAAACATATCTATGAAGGTTGGCAGAACGTAGGTTACCAGGAAAATAACGATAACAATAGCCAAGACCAAGATCACCATAGGATATGTCATAGCTGATTTTATCTTTTTCTTAAGTTGGAAGTCCTTTTCCATAAAGGTAGCTAGCCTCTCTAGGACCTCATCAAGCATACCACCGATCTCTCCAGCTCTCACCATATTGATGTACATATCAGAGAAGACATTCTTATGCTTAGCTAAGGCAGCTGAGAAAGCTTTTCCGCTCTCCACATCCTGCTTAACCTCTAGAAGCGCTCTCTTCAGCACCCTATCCTCTGTCTGCTCAGCTAATATATCTAAACACCTGATGAGGGAGAGCCCAGCGCTGATCATCGTTGCCAACTGTCTAGAGAATATAGTGAGAGCCTGCTCGCTAGGTCTTGCGAACATAGCAAGCTTAGACGTGGTAGGCTTCGGCTTTATAAAACTAGGGATAAGCCTCTGGCTGATCAGTTTCCTCCTAGCTTCTTCAATGTTCTTAGCTGAGATCTCTCCATCAACTATTTTTCCCTTAGGGTCTCTCGCCTTGTAGATGAAAACTGGCATTTCAATTATCACCTCCAGAGGTTAGAAAGAGAAATATTTTGCGTTTATTAAAACTTTTTTTCACCTTAATATCAATTTTCCTTCTAGGACAGGTGCTTTACTTTGCGTATTTTAGCTCCTTCTGAATTTCCACCTTATTATCCTGGATTACCTTAATGGTCTCAGGAGAGAGCTCCTCCTTCATCTTATCCACAGCTCTCCTTATGGTGTTCAGCTTCTCAAGGGCCTGTTTCACGAACTTCTTCTTCGCTTTAGGAAACTTCTCGTCATTAAGCGCCTCCTTAAGCTTCTTGAGTTTCTCCTGGAAAGATGGAGTGTTCCACTGAGTATCTATCTGAGTAACGATGAGTGCCTTGTAAAGAGCTTCAACCTCCCTTGAGAAAGTCCTGAGATCATATCCCTTAGCCTTTATCTTGCTCTCAAACTCCTTGAAAACCTCCTGAAGCTCTGAGTAGAAGTTATCAAAGTTAGTGATGATCTTCTCATCCTTATACTTAGAGGCTAGCTTCAGAACCTTATACTTGTAGCTCTTCTCGTTATAGAGATCCTTCAGGACAGATATCAGCCTCTTTACCTCAGATATGTCCAGCTTAACACCTCTTACCCCCTTAACCTCGCCAGTGCTCTGAGTGGTTTGCTTAGTCTCAGTTTTCTCCACCTCTTGATTAGCTTTCTTCTCAGGTTTAGTTTGTTTCTCCTTGATATCCTTAGCTTCCCTCTTCTCCTCTGTCTTCTTCTCTGAACTTTCCTCAGATTTCTTCTCCGTTTTCTTCAACTCAGGCTTAGACTTCTCCTCAGAAGCTCTCTGGGTAGAAGAGGTCTCCTGAGTCTTCTTAGAATCTTCCTGAGAATAAGCCAGGTAAGTGCTTGGTAAACTCTTCGCCTTGTAACTAGTGTAACTACCTAGGGGTAGAATCAAGAAGAGAGCTACCAGTCCTATGAGGATTATCTTAAACCGCTTCAGCATCACCTATTCCCCCTTCTCAATGTTATAGTTCCATCTTAAGATTCAACTGAGCCTTTAGGGATAACCTCTAAGGTAAGGTCAGCTATTACATCCTCAAATAATCTAACCTTAACCCTGTGAATACCTAGCTCCTTTATCGGTGAGTCTAAGAGGATATCCCTCTTATCAATTTCATAGCCCATGGATTTGAGGGCATCAGCTATATGAGCGCTGGTAACAGAGCCGAACATCTTGTTCTCCTCTCCAACCTCAACCTTTATCTTAACTAGTTCCTTCTCCAGCTTCTCCTTTAACTTCTCAGCCTCCATCCTCTGTTTCATCCTTCGCCTCTCAATAGCTCGTTTCCTAGCCTCAATCTCCTTCATGGTTCCCTTAGTAACCACGATAGCTAAGCCTTTAGGAACTAAGTAGTTCCTAGCATATCCATCCCTAACCTCCACTATATCACCAGCTCTCCCTAGTTTATAGACATCCTGAATTAGTAAGACCTTCATATTCCTCTCCTCCTTCCTGGTTTTCTCTAGTATTTCTAACCTGCTATAGCCTCTCCACCATCAACATATATAATGTTTCCAGTTATCCAGTAAGAGGCTGGGTGAGATAGGAGCATTATAGCGTTAGCCACATCCTCTGGCCTAGTCAATCTCTTAGATGGGTTATGCTCCATAGCCCACCTGACCATCTCCTCGTGTCCTGGTATCTTCCTGAGAGCAGGTGTATCAGTAACACCTGCACATATTGAGTTAGCTGTTATCCCCATGGGAGCTAGCTCATAGGCTAACTGTCTTATATGAGCCTCTATCAAGGCTTTAGCTGCGGACACGGGGCCGTAAGCGGGCCATACCCTCTGAGAACCTATGCTCGTCATAACGAATATCCTACTACCCCTTTTCAGCAAGCCTGCATCCAGCAGATCCTGTACCCAATAAACTAGGCTGTTAGCCATCACGTCAAGGGTCATCTCCAAACCCTTTCGGTTAACCCTGTTCTCACCAGTATAAGGCTTCAGGGTTCCAAAAGCTATTGAGTGCATTAGGACTCTGATGAAGTTCCTATCCTCAGGTTCCGATTTCAAGGTCTCAGATATAGACTCTATGATCTCCTTTCTGGAGTTATCATCAGCTGCGTTCTTGTTGAAGAATATTGCTCTCCTGCCAAAGGACCTTATATAATTTTGGACCTCCTCAGCCATGTGAAGCGTGGCTTTCCTGTCCAAGTGTACACCGAAGATATCCATACCTGCTTCTGCAAGCCTCTTAGATGTAGCAGCGCCAAACCCAGAGGAAGCCCCTAGTATTAGAGCCCATCCGCTTAGCTTAACTGGAGGCACCTGTGATAACTGTTCTGGCTGCAGTTTAAGCTCTCCCATTATCTCTCCCTCCCATTTCATTTCTCCCTAAGAGAAATAGTAAAGCTAATTATAGTTTTTCCTCAAGGGATTCTAAGTCCCTCCTAAGAAGAGATAAAGGAGGGCAATAAACTAGAGAGGGCCCAGCTATGAGCTATCTCGTTTCCTTAGAAAACGTAAGCTTTAAATACCGCGATAGAGATGATGAGAATTATCTGTTAAAGGATTTCTCTATCTCAATCAATAAGGGAGATCTGATCCTGATCTGGGGAAGATCAGGAAGCGGTAAGACAACGATTCTGAAACTTCTCCTAGGACTCATCGCCCCTCTAGAGGGAGAGATCAATTGGTCTCCCCTAAAATCCAGAGTTATCTCAACCATGGACAAAGCGATGAGAGAGCTGAGGAGGAGATCTATAGGCTATCTACCTCAGGAGATATTAGTTCCTAGGTACTTAACTGTAGAAGAGGTTCTCCAGCTTGAGTCAACCCTTAGAGGGAAAAACTGGAGCGATGTTAGAGCGAGAACGATCAACATCCTAAAATCACTGGGACTAAATCCAGATAGAGGTTGTTGGGAGCTATCTCTTGGAGAGCTTCAGAGAGTGGGGATAACTAGAGCTCTCCTGGGAGATCCATTAGCTATAGTATTAGATGAACCCACCTCTCACCTGGATTCCCAGTCCTCAGATCAGCTCCTCAGATTGTTAAATAATAGGTTAGGGGAAGCCACCCTGATAATAGCCTCCCATGATCCTCTTATACTTAAGTGGGCTTCAAGAAGGGACAGCACTATAATAGATCTAAATGGTTAACAAATCTTCAAAATATCATGTCTAATACATCTCCGCGCTAACTACCTTCGTGTAGTAGTTTAGAGCTAGCTCCCTAAGCTATGTGGAGGCCTCTGCGCGCTCTCTCTGCCTCTCAGCTATTATCATCTGTGAAACGTTCGGTGGAGCCTCCTCATAGTGGGAGAACTTCATGGTGAAGGAACCCCTGCCTTGGGTCATAGACTTCAGCTCTATAGGGAAGTCTAACATCTCTGCGTATGGGACCAATGCCTTTATCCTCTGCCAACCTTTCCTGGATGATGGCTCCATTCCCATTATCCTAGCTCTCTTAGAGTTCAGAAGTCCTATTATATCTCCCATGAAGGAATCAGGTATATGTACCTCTACTTCTACTATAGGTTCCAGGAGCACTGGGTTAGCCTTGGACATAGCCTCCTTGAAAGCCATAGATCCTGCTATCTGGAAGGCTAGATCACTTGAGTCAACCTCGTGGTATTTACCGTCAAAGAGCGTAACCTGTACATCAATTACCTTAAAGCCTGCTAGAACACCTTCCTCCATAGCCTTCAGTACACCCTTCTCAACAGAAGGGATGAAGTTCTTAGGTATCACACCACCGACTATCTTGTCAACGAACTTAAAGCCCTCTCCTCTAGGAAGTGGTTCAATCTCTATATGACAGACTCCATACTGTCCCCTACCTCCAGACTGCTTTATATACTTTCCTAAACCAGTTGCCTTGCCCTTTATGGTCTCTCTGTAGGGAACCTTTCTAGGCTTCAGGTCAACGTTAACCTTATACCTCTTCTTAAGCTTAGACAGTATGATGTCCAGGTGTTGATCACCAAGGGTAGCTATGATGAACTGTTTTACCTCGTTATCCCTGTAAGCTTTAAAGGTTCTATCCTCTTGCATAGTTCGGTTTATAGCGGTAGATAGCTTCTCCTCATCAGCTTTTGTCTTAGGTTCCAGGGCTCTCTCAAACAGTGGCTCTGGATAGGGGATCGGAGGTAATTTGTAATCGCTTCCAACCTCAGTTAGGGTATCCCCAGACTCTGTGTACTCAAGCTTGTATATCACACCTATATCACCAGTAGTTATCTCTTTAGCTGGCTTGTACTCGGAGGCGAAGACTGTGCCTAACTGAGTGATCCTCTCCTTCTCACCCTTCTCACTGTTGAAGACCACCTGATCCTGCTGGATCTTCCCTGAGAAGACCCTCACGTAGGTTATCTTTCCTATGTATGGGTCTATCACTGTCTTGAAGGCCCTAGCTATGAGGTTTTCACCAGGTTTTAAGGTCTCTCTCTCTTCGCCTTTGAGAACCTCTATCTCAACTTCGCTAGCGCTAGGCGCTATGTTCAGGATTAGATCCAACATCACCTTAACTGAACCTGGTTTAAGGGCGGACACTGGGATAACCGGGTACAGGCTCCTAGACAACAGCGCGCCCTTGAGTCCTCTGAAGAACTCCTCCTCAGAGAGGGTCATCTCCTCAAGGTACTTCTCCAAGAGTTCCTCATCAGACTCAGCTGCTGCCTCCATTAGCTTCTCACGGTAGCTCTCCACTTGATCAGCTAGGTCAGAAGGTATCTCAGTAGGTTTAGCGCCATCATTTGTGAACTCCCATGCCTTCATATTAATTATGTCCACTAGTCCCTTGAAGTCCGGACCCTGACCTATAGGTAGAGCTATGGGTAAAGCTCTAGGTGTTAGGCTCTCCTGGATAGCTCCTAGAAGTTTAGAGAAGTCTGCTCCTTCTAAGTCAAACTTATTAAGCACTATAAATGTCGGTATAGGTCTATCCTCCTGGAGAGTGATCCAACTCTTCTCAGTTCCAACCTCTAAACCGCTAGTTGAGCTTATAACTAGCAGAGCCACATCGGCAGCAAAGACTCCTCCTAATATCTCACCCACTAGGTCAAAGAAACCAGGGGTATCTATCAGGTTGACCTTATTTGACTTCCTGTATATCACTGGAACCACTTTAGCGTTTAGAGTAGTACCTTTCTCCTTCTCCTCAGGTTCAAAATCACATAGCTCAGGTGTACCGAACTTGTTAAAAGCCTTAGCCAAAAATGCAGCAGTTGATATCAGCGAGGACTTACCTACCTCACCGTGTCCCAAAAGTACTAAGTTATATATCCTCTCTGGGGAACTCATATCTCCCTACCTCCTTAGCGTGTGTTGTTAGGGTTAGGGTTATGTTACTTAGACAGGCCTAGTAACCTCTTGACCTTCTCATATCGCTCTGGGTACTTCTTTAGCATGTAGCTCCTCAGCTTCCTCATCTTAGCAACCAACCTCAGGAGCGTTCTCTGAGTCTGGTAATCCTTCTTGTGCTTAGCTAGATGTCTCTGAAGCTGAGCTATCCTCGCCCTCAGGAGAGCGTACTGAACCTCTGGAGAACCAGTATCGCTCTCATGCCTAGCAAAGTACTTTATTATCTGTTCCTTCTCCTCTCTCTTCAGAGCCATGTTATTCCCCCCTTAGTAAGAGACTTTCTCTATGAGCTTAAATTTTATATCAAGGGTTAATTATCCTCCTTCGTAGTTTCTAGTATCTAAACTAGTGATGAACCTGAGTATTTCATCTGATTTAACTGGTTTTAGCCTAACCATATCTAGGGCAATATCGTTTAACAGGGCTACAGGTACTATCTTGTTATCCCTAGAGTACTCAAGGAGCGCCATCTTAAGGTCAAAATCTATTTCAGAGTCATCTGCGATAGTTTTTAATAAGTTCTGCCACTCATCCTTAAAGTTCTCGTCAACTAAGAGCCACTGAACTATCTCAACAGCAACTTCCTTAGGCAATTGTTTCATTAGAGAGGGAAGCAGATCTTTCGTCTCTTCCGGGAAGATCCTATAGAGGACAAGCATAGCCTTACCTCTTAACTCCTTATCCGTCTCCATTAGAACTTTATCCTTAAGTTTAGTAAGCAGGGTATCTCCATATCCTACCTCCTTTACGATTTTCCCAAGCTGAGCTAAATAGGAGGGATCAGATCTCAAGCTTAGAATTTCATCCATTATCCTATTAATGTGATCCTCCTGGAGATATCCCCTTTGAAGGTAGAAGTTAATCACATCTAGTTTCCCCTCTCTCTCAGTTTCATTCCTAGGCTCATAGGATAATATCTCCTCAAAAACCTTAGAAGCTCCCTCCATGTTAAAGGCGTTAACAAAAGCCCAGAACCTCTTTAAAGTCTCCTGAAAATCAAGCTCAGTTCCCTCTGAGAAGTCCTCTCTTGGAAGTCCTAGCTCCATCTCCTGAAGTTCTTCTTGAAGTTGAGGCTCTTCTCCAAAGAGGTCCACATCAACTGGTCCAAGTTCCTTCTCTATCTCCTTGTAGATCTCCTGAAGCTCCTCATCTTCAAGAGCTTCAGCTGTAATCTCTTCCAGGGGAACCCCTTCCTGAGATTCCTGAGAGGTTTGAGGGACTTCTGTTAAAACCTCTTCCTCAGGTTTAAGTACCTGAGCTTGAACCTCACTCTCAGCTTTAGTGTCCTCGGCTTTGAGTTGGGTATCAACTTCAGCGCTAAGCTCAGGTCCAGATCCTGTCAACCCCTGCTGAAAGTTAACATCTAAGGTCGGCTCAACAGCTTCTGGCTCCACCGTCTGCTCCAGAGCCTGAAACTCTATCTCTGGAAGTTCTTGGAGAGAAGAGCTCTCCTCTGGATGTACAATCCCTATCTCATCTTCCCCTTTAGAGAGGGCCTGATCTTGAGCTCCTCCTTGAGGGGGCACCTCAGCAGAGGTTAACTCAGCAGTTATATCCCCAGTTTTTACATCTGGTTCTTCTAAAGGTGTTCCACTGGTAGGCTCAACTCCACTAACCTCTGAGGTTTTAACCCTATACTCAGTGCAGGGTACTGGTTTTATAGAGGATAGCATAACCAGGAGCTTGTTAAGTGATTCAGATGAAGCCGTAGCTCCCAGTTCCCTATCAGATATCCACAGCTGAAGTTCCTCAAAGAAATCATAGTTAGGATCTATCTGTATCTTATCTATAGGAAACCTACCTCCCTCTAAGATCCAAGAAGTCAAGAGATCAACGAGGAGATCTGAGTAGGAACCTCTCCTAGACTTTATCCTCTCGTTAATTGTTCTCTCTATCTCCTCAGATAAGTTTAGCTGAAGCCCCAGTGACGAGAGCGCTCTCCAATACACAGCAGCGAGAAATGGGTTAACCTTCAAGATAGAGTTTAAGAAAGCGGAGGCCAATTCCCTAGCCACTTCCTCAGATATCAACAGACCTATAGTTAATATGGTCATAACCTTGAAACTATCACTTATCTCTGGGGAGACCAAGGTATTTATTAAGATATCCTTAACGTTTTCAAACTTCGCTAAGGTGAGGAGGTAGATTATCAATGATAGTTTGTACTCGTAGTTAAAAGGTCCCTTAAGCTTATCAGATATCAGATTAAGTACCACCTCTCCTTCCAACTGATAGAGGTACTCTAAGGTTTTCACCATCTCCCTTAGATCCTCTGTTTTCAGGAACTTCTCCTTGAGCACCCTTGCGACTATAGCTTTCTCACCCTCATCAAGGAGGAAACTGAACACCAAGGGGAAGTCAAAGTTATCCAAGTCTCTCAAGAGGTCATAGATAAAGTTTTTAAACTCCTCCTCGGATAAGTACCTCTTTAAAAGCCTTATAGCCATCAATCTCTGATATCTAGGATATTTAGGGTTGTTAACCTTCTCCTTAAGTGAGCTCAGTAGCTCTTCCTTCCTGCCGAACTCTATGAACTTCCTAGATATCATTAAAGCGTCCTCATAGGATAGATTTGGATCCCTCATCAGGTCCATAAGTACTCCAATTACTTGGTCAAGTGTTAAGGTAGTTCCTAAGAGGGCTCCTAGAGCATTCAGTTTAAGCCTCATAGGGACATCCTTCATCTTAACTATCTTAAGGAGCAGCTCAGCCCCCTCTCTTGTCTTTCCACTCTTTATCAAGGTTCTAGCCTGGATGATCAGTTTTATGATATCGCTCATTAAAACTCCCCCCTTATTATTAAATTCTTTAAGCGGAGAACTGCTTAAGGAAGTCCAAGCGGTTCTCATAGAACAGTCTGATATCATCTATCTGATATTTAAGCATAGCTATCCTCTCTATACCCATACCGAAAGCGAAACCTGTCCACTCCTGAGGGGAGATGCCAGCGTTACTTAAGACGTTAGGGTGTATCATCCCAGCTCCTAAGACCTCTATCCAACCCTCACCCTTACAGATGGGACAGTGAGGATCCTTTCCCCCGCACCTGAAACAGTCAATAGCAACCTCAGCGCTAGGTTCCGTAAAGGGGAAATAGCTGGGTATCAGCTTCACCTTCCTCTTACCACCGAAAACTCTGCTAGCGAACTCCATCAGAACACCTTTAAGGTGAGCGAAAGTTATCCCTTTATCAACGATAAAACCCTCTATTTGGTGAAACTGGAATGAGTGGGTGGGGTCCAGATCATCACGCCTGTAGCATTTTCCTAAGCTAACCACCTTAAAAGGAGGTTTTCTCGTAGTCATAACCCTAACCTGAACCGGCGAGGTGTGACTTCTCAGGAGATATCCAGGCCTAACCCAGAAGCTATCCCACATATCCCTAGCAGGGTGATCCGATGGAATATTTAAACCGTCAAAGTTATAGTACTCCTCCTCCAGCTCAGGTCCCTCAACTACCTCAAATCCTAATCCCATGAATACCTCCTTAAGCTCCCGCATGATCCTAGTCAACGGATGAATAGAAGGGGTGTAAGTAGGTTTATATCTAACGCTCAGGTCCTTCCTCTCCTCCAGCAGCCTCTTCCTCAGGATCTCCTCCCCTAACTTCTTCTCAAGCTCACTTAAATGTTTTGAGATCTCTTCTTTTAGTTGATTTAAGCTTCTTCCCAGCTCCCTAACTATCTCCTTTGGCAAGGTCTTCAGGGACTTCATCAACTCGCTTACCTCTCCCTTAGGGCCTATGAACCTCGCTCTGATCCTCTTCAGATCCTCCAAGTTTTTAAGCTCAGCTAGAGCTTCCTTGAAGTGCTCCTTAACCTCGTTAACCTTTTCCATAAGTTGATCTCTCAGATCCTTAGGGTCGCCCATATCCACTCCCCCTATCGCTTTACCTAAGCTTTCATCAATCCCTCAATCATAGATCCTCAAGATCTATATCAACCTCTATTCTCTCCCGCCTCTGAGTCCTGTACTTATCAGGAAGTGGCGACTCAGGGTGCCACTGAACCCCTAAGATCGGTAGTTCCCTATGATAAACGGCTTCCACTATCCCATCCTTAGCGTAGCAGATAGGTTCTAAACCATCTCCTAATTTTCTAACCGCCTGGTGATGACGGCTGGTAACAAACCCACCGTGAGTAGCTTTAAGGTGATGAAGGAGATCCTTTAAATCATCGCTAATCTCCCTCTTCAGAAAGACTTGATGAGCTAACCTCCTCTTAGCCTCAGGAGATAACATAGAAGCTTGCTGATGAGCATCGCATAGGACAACTACTCCGGATAGCTCAGAGTTCATATCGTGGAACAAAGTTCCGCCAAAGAAGACGTTTATTAGTTGCATACCACGACATATACCAAGGATAGGGAGTTTAAGCTTCACTGCCTCTTCCATAACCTTAAACTCAGCTTCATCTCGCTCCTCATCAATTTTCTCAAGATCAGGGAAGATTATCTCCTCTCCCCACCTAGAGGGGTGTATATCCTTCCCGCCTGTGAAAATTAGTAATGTCCCCTTTAAGTTCCTGAGATCAGGTTTCTCCTTCCTGAGGTCAATCCAGCTAGGTTCCAAACTCCAGCTCTTAATTAACTCCTCATACTCATCTCTCCTAGATGGGGAATCTCCCCACGCTAAGAGCAGAGCTTTAGTA
>JALUEN010000121.1:0-8011 GCA_027052755.1 bacterium
CTGTTAAGCTCGCAAATATCCTATAATTCCTAGTGAGAAGACATTTTTAAAGGAGGGGGTTACCTTGAAAATACAGCCTACACAAACGATCCTATCAACCTCAATAAAGACAGTAAGATCAAAACCCAACGAGGTTAACCTATCTGGAGGAGATGAGGGAGTTGAGAAGGATTGGCTAATTATCTACTACGGAGCTGGCGACAACAACCTAACTGATTACCTCTACGCTGACCTGAACGAGATAGAGCGAGTTGGCTCTGATCCCAAGACCCACATAGTAGCCCTTTTTGACGCAGGAATGAACAATAATAAGAGTACCAATAAGGCGATCTATACCCCCTGTCCGTTTAAAGGCGCTAAGGTATTCTATCTGAGAAGCGATTCGGATCCCTCTAAGATGAACTCCCCGGTGATAGCAGAACTAGGACAGGTAAACATGGCTCACCCTGAGTTCATGGCCAACTTTATAAAGGAGGCTATGAAGAAATACCCAGCTAAACACGTAGCTGTTATTATCTCCGATCACGGCGCTGGTTGGAGAGGAGCAGTAGAGGATGAAACTCACGCCTCCTGGATGAGACTCAGTAGGATTAAATCTGCTCTCAAAAAGGTGTACCAGGAAACAGGTAGGAAGATAGATCTGTTAGGTTGGGATGCCTGTTTGATGGGTTCTGCTGAGGTAGCCTACGCCTTAAAGGACTACGTCAAGTATATGGTAGCCTCAGAGGAGTTTGAGGGTGGAGATGGCTGGCCCTACTCTAAAATATTCTCAAAGGCAATAGAGAACTTACAGAAAGCCCTTAACTCTAAGGATATACCATCTCCAGAAGAGTTCGGGAAGATGATAGTTAAAGCTGCTGAGAGCTCACCTGAGGATATACAAACTCTTGCCCTGATAGACATGAGTAAAATGAGAGAACTAGCCAATAGGATAGACAAACTTGGCAAAGAGATCCTAAGGTATAACACGGACAAAGAGAGGAAAGCTATATTACGGGAGATTTTGAGGAACACGGAGTCCTTTGGAGGGAAGAGGTACAACTATAAGGACATCTTTGATCTAGCTAAGAGGATATATCTAAGTCCTAAGATAGAGGACGAAGCCCTTAAGAGAGCTGCTAAAGAGCTATTCTCCTTCAAAAATAAGGTTGTACTAGCCTCACATAAAAATCAGAGCTACCACCCATACGCCTACGGCTTGCAGATAGAAGCTAACAGCTATAACGTTAGGCGAGAAGAGTACAAGGCAACAGATCTAGCCAAAGATACTCAATGGGATGAAGCCATGGCTAGCTTAAGCAACTGGCCTTTTGGATAAGAGCCTATACGGTTTACAGTTTAGAACCAGTATCCCATCAGCTAGACTAAGTATTAATACAAACAGGAGGTAAAGGGATCGTAACATCTTTAATAAGAAGATCTACTTCCTAACCGCCTTCAGGTAGTCCTTACCATACTTAGATAGGAACTTCTCTACCCTACCCCTAGCCTCCAAGGTCATCTGCTTCTGACCAGTGTAAAACGGGTGGCACTCAGAACATACCTCCACCTTTAGCTCTGGTCTGGTTGATAAGGTCTTAAAAGTGTTTCCACAAGCACAGGTAACCGTTGCCCAGTATAGCCTAGGATGTATCCCTTTTTTCATTCTCAATCCCTCCCAAAACTGTATTATTAGGAAGTCCTTAAGATGTTTTTTTGCATAAAACCTAAAATTCCTCTTAAGCTGGAGCTAATTAAGGGGACTTTCAACGAAAGGAGTTAAAGAGGAAATAAGTTTTCGTGAGGAAAAGAGTAAAGGGGGAAGACTATTGAGAAAGGGAGGGGTACCGGTGAGCGATAAGAGGGAGAAAGTTAAAGACCTCATTGATAGGTTATCAAGCAAGTACTCATTCTTTCAAAACTTATCCAACGCATTTAATAGATTAGAAAGCGATGATAGGATTATAGACTTCCTCAGGTTAGTGATAGAGACATTGGACAGTAAGTATGACGAACTTAACAAAAACTTTGAGCTTTTAAAGGCTAAGCTATCTGAAATAGAGGAAGCTAGAACTACTAAGGAAGAGAGCGCGATAGTAGAAGCTAAAGGAGAGGGTAGAGAGGAGCTGAGCGGAGGCGAGATATCAGAGGAGAAGATCAGGGAGCTCATGGAGGCAGATGTAGATGAGCTCTCAGATGAAGAGCTTAGAGCTCTAGTAAGGCGTCTGAGAGATGCTCTAAGGGAAGCTTTGAGGGCTTACGAGGAGAAATCCAATGAGCTAAAGGACCTGCAGGAGAAAACCTCAATGTACAAAGCAGCATTTGATAGGTTTAACCAGCTAGCAACTGCTTACCAACAGCTAAAAGAGGATTATGATTCCTACAGGACGAGAATTCAGAGGAACCTCCAGAAATTAGAGAGAGAGGTTAAGGAAAGGGTTCTCTCCAAGTTCATAACCATATTAGATAACTTTGATTACGCCCTCAAGGCTACTGATAATGTAAATAACCCTACCGCGCTGAAGTATATCCTAGAAGGAATTAAGACGATAAAAACCCAGATAGAGGACCTACTAGCTGAAGAAGGTCTAGAGATCATTGATGCTAAAGGGGAGAAATTTGATCCTAAGTACCATGAGGTATTTGAGGTAGTGGAGAACCCTAATCTACCTGACGAGACCGTCGTTGAACAGATAAGAAAGGGATACAAGTTAATGGATAAAGTGATAAGGCCAGCACTTGTTAAAGTCTCTAAGAGACCAAAGGGAAAAAGAGGAGAAAACAACCATAAAGCTAACTCAGAAGCAGGTTAACCTCATAAAAGCCTCAAAAAACCAAGTGAGGTGACATCTATTGGAAAAAGAAACAGCACCTCAAGAGGAGAGAGAGGAATTAGAGATATCTTCTAAAAAGGAAGCTAGCTCTTCTCCTCTATCTCCAAGGGAGATATATAAAACCGCTTTCTCCCTTATCACAGCTCTGCTGATCATCTTTTTAGTAGCTTTCTCTATCTTCTACTCACTTTTCTGGATATATATGAAGTACTGGCATAAAGAGGAGACGATCGTACCATCTGTTGAGAGGCTTCCCTTAGAGCAAGCCTCTAAAGTACTGTACGCTGCAAACTTAGTTCCAGAGGTAGAGGGATATGTGGAAAGCGATATCCCTGAGATGAGAGTAGCTAAACAGGTGCCATATCCTGGTATGAAAACAGTGGTAGGTAGAAAGGTGAAGCTCTTCCTCAGCTTAGGAGCTCAGGGAATAAAGATGCCAGATCTATTCGGCATGAAGATAGATGACCTGAAAGAGGTATTAGACAACTTACACCTCAGGTATACCGTTTACGCTATATCAACCAACATCGTTCCACCTGGTATAGTATTAGATCAAATACCAGATCCAGGAACCCCTATAACCCCAAACACCAGGCTATCATTATTTGTATCCTCTCCTCCAAAAGATATTCCACTCTCTGACACCCTTGGAGAGCCGATATATACCTTAGCTAGGACGCTGATAGAGAGAGATATAGAGGTATACGAGATAAATTATAAACCCATAAAGGAAAATGAGCTCTTCTCACCTTTAGAGGTAACTGAGATCTACACTAGAGGTGAGATGCTTAAAGCTACCGTAGCTTTAAGGTATAACATGCCAGTGGAGATCAAGGAACTGAGCTTCTCAGTTAACATTCCCCCAACGAAGAGCAGAGTAAAGGTAGCCGTGATGAAAAGCGATTACTTAGGGGAGAGAGTCATCTTCAAAGCTTACTTAAAAGGACCAACTATCCTTAAACTAGATTGCTTCACTTTCGGTAGAGCTACGATAAAAGTGATGATAAACGATAAGAAGTTTAGCGAGTTCTCCTATTAGTACTATCCCTTTCTTGGAAGGAGGCGCGTGAAGATGACAGATGAGATACTAGTTTACGCTTCTATTCTAGGAGGCGATCTAGCAAACTTATCCTCAGAGATTAAGAGAGTAGAGGAAGCAGGAGCAGACGCCATTCACCTTGATGTGATGGACGGGCACTTTGTACCTAACTTAACCTTCGGTCCCCCTGTTATCAAAGCTCTGAGTAAATATACGAGCTTACCAATGCATGCTCACCTTATGGTAACTAACCCATGGGATTACATTAAAACACTAGCTCAGATAGGAATTCAAGAGGTAACCTTTCACATAGAGACTACACCCCATCCTATAAGACTACTCAGGGAGATCAGAGAAACGGGCTTAAGAGGAGGTATCGCTATCTCTCCTGCAACGCCTGAAAATAGCATCGTTTACCTTGAGAACGAGATAGATATACTGCTGGTGATGAGCGTAGAGCCAGGGTTTGCCGGACAGAGTTTCATAGAGAACACTTACGAGAAGTTAAAGAGGATAAAGGAAATTGTAAAGAATTGGAAAAAAAGACCTTTAATTATGGTAGACGGTGGGGTCAGCGATCGTAACGCTAAAAAACTAGTGGAACTTGGTGTTAGAGGGTTAGTGTGCGCATCCTATCTCTTCAAAGCTAAGAATATGAAGGAAGCGGTAGATAAGTTAAAAAACATTTAAATTACCCTTTAACGAGGAGCACCGGGATGAAGGATAAGAACGAGATAGACGAACTTTGGCAGGAGTTTAAACTGAACGATAACTTAGAAGCCAGGGATTCACTTATAGAGTATTACCTACCGCTAGTTGAGAAGATCGTTAGGAGAATCTTCGCGCAGAAGCGAGCGATAATAAGTAGTGATCTAGACTTAGAAGATCTAATAAGCATAGGAACAATTGCCCTCATAAAAGCTATTGATAACTTTGACATAGAAAGAGGCACTAGCTTTGAGAGCTATGCCTATAAGATGATACATGGCTACGTATTTAACTACATCAGCTCAAAACTTCCGATATCAACTAAGAGTTATAAGCGCTTGAGGAAATCCATAGAAGAGAATTGGGAGGAAAACCCAGAGAAAGCTCAACAGAAACTTAGGGATTTAATCCATGGGATAGCACTAGCTAAGCTGATATCCCTGGAACGAGCTATAACAGTTGACGAGGATCTGAAGATAATAGATAGAATTGCCGATGACTCCTGGCTTTCACCACAAGCTATGGTGGAAAATAAGGAGATCCTTCAGAAAATAAAGGAATTATTAGAGAACCTAACACCACACGAGAAAAGAGTGATCATAGAATACTATTATGAGAATAAAAAGTTCGTTGAGATAGCTAACGAGTTGGGGATAACTAGGCAGAGAATTTCCCAGCTTCACAACACAGCGATAAGAAAGCTTAGGATATGGCTTAAACGTTTAGAAGAGGGAGACACTCAACGGGAAAAATAGGAGGTCGGTTGGCATGCAAACCAATCAGCAGTTCCTTCCTTCGCTACTTCACCCTTCAATAAAGAGCTTCATAGATAGCCTCAGACTTGGAGATATAGAGATGATATCAGATTCCTGGCTAAGCACCAGGGATTACCTGGAGAATAACCTCAGGTGGATAAAAACCTTCTCTAAGTACATAGATTCAATAGCTGAACCTAGTAGCGTCAATGAACTAATCAAAGCGATAGAGGAGCAACTGATAAACCTAGAAAATGAGATCCGAAAACTAGATGAACTGATAAACGGCTCAGCTACCTTGGAGGAGATATCTGATACCTTCAACCAGCTATACGAGAACTACCAAGATCTAAACCAGAAGTACCTAGCATTAGTTCAATGGGACTGGGAGCGTAGTTTGACAGGTCTCCCCATCTGGGACCAGTTCTTAAAACTATTTCCCGTCTGGAATGACGAGAGGAGAGAGGATCTTCAGATCAGAGATATGCTGATAATATGGTTAAGGGAAATGGCGGATAGCTTAGAAACGGACGAGAGGTGGCTTAACCAGATAAAGGAGAACTTCCCAGAGTTAGAGATCTCTGACGAGCCGTTCCAAACCATGGAAGCACTAAAATTAGCTCTAGGGGTTTTCATAACACAGCTCACTGAGGGGAACGTACCAGAGAAAGATCTGGAACAAGCCTATACAGTAGTATTACAAGGATCAAGGCTTTTAACCGAACTGAGAGAGAGAGTTAGAGAACTCCTTCAAGAAATAGCCGAGAGAGAAGGTCTACCCCTAGGCCTCCTACTACTTAGGAGATCTATATCCAACCTTAGAACACCTGCCGAGGAACTCCCCCCACTTCTAGATGAGGGCCTAACTTGGCTAGCCATACTTAGGAAAGATCTCTCCGCATGGGTTAAATTACCGCTAGTTGACATGAACATCTTAGCTGAGGAAAAGTTTGAAACCTTAAATGAAGCGCTGAGAATCTCCTCTGAGATCTTTGAGCTGATCGTCTCCCCTAGCCTAGACGAGGAGACATTAAATCATATCAGGGAACTAGTGAACACAGATGAGCTTAAGGAGGCTTCAGAGATACTTAACTCCTTAAAGAGCGATCTTGAAAAAGGTTTCAACCTCAGAGAACCGCTATCAGATGCCCTAAAATCTCTTATATACTGGTTACTAGAGCTAGAGATAGGAACCGCACCCGTTAGCGTTATCAACAAGATGTTTGATGGAATTCTAAGCTCTCTCAAGTCCCTAGCCGTGCTCTCCGCTCTTAAGTATTTTGAAACTAGTGATGAAAAATATTTGGATCTACTTAAAGAGCTAGAGGACTTTAGGTTCTCAATCACTCAAGAACCCCTAGAAACTCCTGAAGAGCTCCTCAACCTCATCTATGAGATCCTACCACCTTATAAAGAGCTTCTGGAAAAGGTGAGCGAACTGGATATGGAGCTTTCAGTTTCGGAGAAGATCATTTGTCCAAGATGTGGAGCGGAAAACTCTATTGATTCCAAAACCTGCCATAGATGTGGATTCATGTTAAACGTAAGCAGTACCAGGAAAGCCGTTCTAACCTTAAACGTCAGAATGCCTGAAAAGCTTGAGGATCTCCTTGTAGAATCCACCTTGAGTTTAAGATACCCTGAACACAAGGAGGAAGCTCTAAACTTAATCAGTGATATGATCTCTCATTTCCAGGAAGCTATAGAGAAGATAGATGAGGTCTTAAACTCGCCAAAGAAACCAGAGAGCTCTACAGAGCTTGAGATATTAAGGGATAAGTTAACCCAATTTAACGAGAGGCTAAAAAAGTTATATGAATTACTTGAGAGAGGCAAAGAGGATAATGAGGAACTTCTGTTGAGATTATCAGATATAGCGGAGTCCTGGAAAGAACTGGCTCCCGATTACTTTAAAGCTTTATCAAAGAAGTAACCAGGAAGGAGGTAACTCAGATGAGATTAGCCATAGGAAGCGATCACGGAGGCTATAACCTCAAAGAAACCTTAAAGCCGTATCTAAAGGAACTAGGACATGAGGTAATAGATGTGGGAACTTACTCTTCCGAGAGGACCGATTACCCCTTATACGCAGTTAAAGCGCTTAGGCTCCTCCTATCTGGAGAAGTTGATAGAGCTATACTGATCTGCGGTACAGGACAGGGTATGACCATGGTCGCTAATAAGTTTAGGGGCGTGAGAGCCTCCCTATGCTGGGATGTAACGACAGCTAGACTAGCTAGAGAACACAACAACGCCAATGTCCTAACACTTGGAGGAAGGTTGATCGGTCCAGAGCTAGCTAAGGAGATAGCAAAGACATGGCTTGAGACTGAATTTCAAGGAGAGAGACATAAGAGACGAATTGATAGCTTCTCAGATCTAGGAGCGACAGAGGATCAGATAGAGGAGGTAGAGAAGAGACTAACCACTTAAGAAGGTTCAAATAGAGGGATTTAGAGTGAACGTAGAGAGGATAGTTGATAGGTTATTTCCAGAGTCATTATTCCAAGAGTACCGAGAAACGCTGGCCTCAATTAAAGGGAAACTGAAGCTTATAGTTGATAGATATTGGAACCCAATCCCCTTCAACTCCCTAAACCAGAAACTAAAGGAAAAGATAAGGAACTTGCCCATCTCCCTTACCAAATTCCGTACCCTTCACCTGTGTCCCAGGAAGTTCTTCTATGATTATGTGA
>JALUEN010000121.1:8021-9651 GCA_027052755.1 bacterium
TCTTAGAGGGAGGCTCTCCAGAGCGTGAGACCTTCTTAGAGGTTAAAGGAAAGTTCAAGACCCTCCCTGAGATTCATGGTATCAGTGTTGAGAAAGCTATCTATAGCCTCTTAAAAGGGGAAATATCAGAGAGTTTAAGAGATTCCTTCATCTCATACCTGAGAAATTTAAAGGAAAACTTAAAGGATTACATTCCTGTAGAATCTGTCTCATTAGGCTTTAAGGAGCTCAGAGAGGAGATCTCCTCACTCCTATCAAGGGGAGAGATAGCTCTAAGGAATTTCCTAAAGGTGGATCTACCAAGGCTGAGAAACTATGATACCATAGAGATAAGTGAGGACTTCAACTACAGGAAGGTTCTACTACCTAAATCTAGGAACCAGTTCTTCCTCGTTCCTGACGTGGTAGCGTATAGAGAAGAAGAAATCTTTCTGCTGGATATCAAGACAGGGATTCCATACGAGTATAGGGTGGAACAAGAAGGAGATGCATCTATAGTGATATCCCACCGAACCCAAGTTAGGATATACGCTGTACTACTTATCCTAGATCTCTACTATAATAGAGGGATAGAGAGATCAGAGATCCCCGAGAGATTTGTAATCAAGGTGTCATTTCTAGAGAGCCCAGAGGACAGCTTTGAGGAGGAGCTAACTAGATCCCAGCTTAGTAAATATTATGAGGAATTAGAGCTAATAGGTAGTAGATACCTTAAAACCTTATCGGATACTAAGTTTAGTATGACTAGTAATCATAACATATGCAAAACTTGTAAGTACAAGTTAATATGCTTCCCTTAACAAAACTTAAATGTACCTAAATCGCACAAGAACTCGTTAATCTTTCTTCGCAGATTGTAAGAACTGCTCCCAGTCCTTCTTAAATCGCTCTATCCCTACATCGGTAAGTGGGTGCTTAAACATCTTCTCTAGAACAGCAAAGGGAACTGTAGCTATGTCAGTACCTATCAGAGCAGCTTGAACAACATGCATAGGGTGCCTTATACTAGCAGCTATTATCTCAGTCCTGAAATCGTAATTTCTGAAGATCTCCACAGAATCAGCTAATACCTTAAACGCCTCGTTAGATATGTCATCTAACCTACCTAGGAAGATGCTTACGTAAGTTGCTCCTGCTTTAGCAGCTAAGAGAGCCTGAGATGGTGAGAAGACCAGGGTAACGTTCGTCTTTATCCCCTCCGAGGATAGGGCCCTAACCGCCTTCAACCCCTCCTTACCGAAGGGGATCTTGACAACCACGTTATCCCCTAACTTGTTCAAGTTCCTAGCTTCCTTCACCATATCCTCAGCTAGATCTGATACTACTTCTAGACTGACAGGACCATCAACGGTATTCAATATCTCCCTAGCCAGGTCCTCAAAGGAGAAACCCTTCTGCTTAGAGAAAAGAGTGGGATTAGTTGTAACTCCATCAATTATCCCCCAACTTACAGCTTTCCTTATCTCGTTTAAATCAGCGGTATCAAGGAATATCTTCACCGCACCTCACCTCCGAAATTAGCCTACCTTTGCCTTTTTAAGCGCCTCTATCCTAGCTTCAAGTTTCTTAACCTTCTCTTCCTGGGCTCTCAGATTAGCCTTAAATTTATCTATAACGTGCTGAGGAGCTT
>JALUEN010000121.1:9661-10469 GCA_027052755.1 bacterium
CTTCTCCAACCTCTTAATCTCAGCGTCCACATCCAAGCCCTCAATTGGTAGATAAAGCGTGTAGGAAGCTGTAGAGTGTGAGAATGAGGGAGGAACTTTAGATCCAGGCTCAATGAACTCTGTCTTAACCTTAGCTAGGGAATCTATGAACCAAGCGTAGTCCCTGATCTCAGGCAGGTTAGTCTCCACTAACAGCCTAGGTTGAGAGGCAGGCAACCCGCCTTCATGTTTTAAAGTCCTAGCATCCTTAACCAGCTCCATCAGTGTATAGATCCACTCAGGAGAGCTAGAGATATTGAGTGGCTTAGGCCAGCTAGCGATAACGATACTCTCTGCTTCGTCAGTGAAACCTAGGACCTGCCAAAGGTGCTCAGTGACGAAGGGAGCAAAGGGGTGAAGCAGTTTTATAACGTCCTTTAGAACCCTCTTTAAGATTGGTATCTTAGACTCTAATCCCTCAGGTGATGCCTTCGTGCTCTCTATGTACCAATCACAAAACTGGTTCCAGGTGAACTCGTAAAGCCTCATCGCTGCTTCATAGAGCTTGTACTCCTTGAGATAATTAGTAACAGACTTTATGGTATCAGATAGCTCATTTAATATCCACCTGTCCACCTGGTTCAATGTGGACTCAAGCTCAGAAGTAACCTCCTCTAAGGGTTTAACTTTATTTTCAGGATCTTTGAGCTGAATAAACCTAGCTGAGTTCCAGAGTTTATTTATGAAGTTTCTAGCCATTTCTATCTTCTCATAGGAGAACTTTATGTCCTGACTGGTTGCTACTTGAATTATCAGTCCCAGCCTAGTG
>JALUEN010000121.1:10479-13167 GCA_027052755.1 bacterium
CCCGTACTTATCTATGAGCTCTAAGGGGTCAATACCTGTTCCTAGGGATTTGCTCATCCTCTTCCCGCTAGGGTGAAGGATAACAGCATGAATGATCACGTCCTTAAACGGTATATCATTCATGAACTCTAAGCCCATCATTATCATCCTAGCAACCCATAAAAACAGTATCTCCCTAGCGGTAACTAGTATATCAGTGGGGTAATATTTCTTAAGGTACTTATCAGATGTAGGCCATCCCTGGACAGCAAAAGGCCAGAGCGCAGAGCTGAACCAGGTGTCCAGTACATCCTCCTCCTGAGATAGCCTCTCACCTCCACACTTAGGACACCTCTCAGGTTTCTCCTCAGAGGCAAACTGATGCCCACAATCCTGACAGGTGTATATAGGTATCCTGTGCCCCCAAACTAACTGCCTTGATACACACCAATCCCTCAGGTTATACATCCAGTTAAGGTAAACCTCCTTAAACTTTTCAGGGAAGAACCTTATCCTCCCCTCCTCCACCACCTTTATAGCCGGTTTAGCCAGCTCATCCATCTTGATGAACCATTGGTCTGAAAGGTAAGGTTCAAGGACAGTTCCACACCTGTAGCACGTACCTACAACTAGGTCGTAGTCCTCTTCTTTCACTAGGAATCCTTCACGTTTCAGATCCTCAAGAACTGCTTCCCTAGCTTCATATCTGTCCATTCCCCTGTACTTCTCAGGCACATTATCGTTAAGCTTAGCCTCAGGGGTGAAGATGTTTATTACCTGAAGGTTATGTCTCTGTCCTATCTCAAAGTCATTAAAGTCGTGTCCAGGAGTTACCTTAAGAGCTCCTGTACCAAACTCAGGATCTACCGCCTCATCAGCGATTATAGGGATCACCCTACCTACCAGCGGTAACTTCACGTGTTTACCTATCAAGTCCTTATATCTCTCATCGTTGGGGTTAACAGCTACAGCTGTATCCGCTAGCATAGTTTCAGGTCTAGTGGTGGCTATTATGATCTCCCCTTGGAAATCATATCCTGGATACCTGATGTACCAGAGCTTCCCCTTTGTCTCCTTGAACTCAACCTCTAAATCAGAGAGGCTAGTGAGACACCTGGGACACCAGTTGATAACTCGCTTCCCCTTGTAAACCCAGCCTCTATCGTATAGGTGCTTAAAAGCTTTCAGGACAGCTTTAGTGTAATCAGGGTCCATTGTGAACCTTGAGTAATCAAAAAACCCGGATATTCCTAATTTCTTGAACTGTTCTAGTATTATGTTTCCGTACTTCTCCTTCCAAGCCCATATCTCTTTTAAGAACTCCTCTTTAGAGAGATCCTGTCTTCGTATCCCTTTCTTCAAGAGGTGTTTCTCAACTACGGTTTGTGTAGCGATACCAGCGTGATCTGTTCCCACGAACCAGACGGTATCATAGCCCATCATCCTGTGGAACCTAACCATCACATCCTGTATAGTACCGTTCAGAGCGTGTCCCATGTGAAGGGAACCGGTAACGTTAGGAGGGGGGATAGTAACCGAGTACTTAGGTCGGTTATCTAACTTAGGTTTAAAGTAACCCTGTTCTAGCCAGAAGTTCATCCACTTAGACTCTATAGACTTAAAATCATATCGCTTCTGAAGGATATTAGCATTAGATGTACCTGAGGTGTTAGTGCTCACAGCAGATCCCTCCCAGTAGAGAAATATCCTTAACTCCTTGAAATAGTTCCCTTACACTCCCCTTAAGTCCTCTTAAGTAGTTACATCTTCTCAGCTAAGGGATGGTTCATCAGCTTGAACATGTTCTTTATAGCTCTCCTAGCAGACCTTATTATCTCTTCAGGGAGTACAACCTCAAAAGCCATATCAGTTAGGCTCCTGTGGAGATCAGCCAGAGTTGTCTTCTTCATGTTAGAACATATCGCTCCAGGAACTGGTATAAACTCACGATCAGGAAAATCACGCTTAAGCCTAACCGTCATCTCCCTCTCAGTAACTATAATGAACTTCTTATGTTCAGGATGCTCTCTCACATATCTAACCATACCTCCAGTAGAGGCTACAACGTGAGCTAACTCCCTAACCTCAGGTCTCGTCTCAGGGTGAGCTATAACAATAGCGTCCGAATTCGTCTCCTTCAGGCGCTTCACTACCTCAGGTTTGATAACGTGGTGGACGTAACAGAAGCCCCTGTAAGGTATAACCTCTTTGTCAGGAACCTGTTCTTGAACCCAAGAAGCTAAGTTCTCATCAGGCAGGAATATAACTCGCTTAGCATCTAAAGCTCTCACTATTTGCGGGGCGTTAGCTGAGGTGCAGACCACATCTGAGACAGCTTTCACATCCGCATAGGTGTTAACGTAAGCCACTACAGGAGCATCAGGGTACCTCTCCCTCAACTCCCTGACCTTCTCAGGTGTAGCGAAATCAGCTAACGGACATCTAGCGTCAGGACGAGGGATCAGAACGGTTTTCTGAGGGGAGATGATCTTAGCCATCTCCGCCATAAACTTCACTCCACAGAAGACTATAACATCAGCATCTGACTCCCCAGCTTTTATAGCTAGCTCTAGCGAATCACCAACAAAATCGGCAACTTCCTGAATCTCCTCCAGCTGATAGTTATGAGCAAGGATAACAGCGTTTAACTCTTCCTTAAGGCGTTTAATCTCCGCCTTCAAGTCCTCTCTCTCCTGAACCACTTTCTTC
>JALUEN010000122.1 GCA_027052755.1 bacterium
ACTTGGGAGTCGGGAGTATCAAGCATTTCTATTAACTTAGAGGCAAGTGCTATCTCACTTTCCTTACCTTGAACAATCAGTGAGTTGGTTGTTAGATCGGTGAAGACGTTTATGGAGTATTTGGATAAAACCTTCTCCACTTGGCTAGCTCTCGCATATCTTAAGGTGAACCTCTTCACCTCTAAGGGCTTCATCTGTTCTGCGCTCTTTTCGGGAATCACCATGTACGTGTCCTTAGCTACTTTAACTGCAACTAAATTCCCCATCTTCAGTAGTATGTTAAAGGCTTCCCTTAGTGAGATAGGCTTAGATATATCCAGGCTGACTTTCCTGCTGACAGTCTTGTCAACAATAACGTTCCACCCGAGCTCCTTACCTATCATAACTAGGAGCTCGCCTAAGTCCATATCTTGAACCTTTATCTTTATCGTTTTCACATGCTTCTTGGAGGCTCTCTTGGATCTGGTTTTCTTAAGGGCTTGTTTAGTAGTTATAGGACCAGAAGGTGGTGGAAGCTCCTCTGACAGAGCAATTACTGGATACAAGAGAATTAATATAAATAGGACTATCGCTTTCATTATCTTTATCCTCAAGGTTCTCATAGCTCCTCACCGCCTGCTTAATTAGAGATAACTGGTACCTCTGTAAAGATATCTCCGTAGCTGAATACAGCTGAGTTATCCTTTATCATCACCAACTTCAGAGGTAAGCTCTTTCCCTCTTCACCTAGGCTAATGGTGATGGGAATTATATCCCCTACTTTCAGTCTTGAGATCTTGCCATCTACTCTATGTTCTACTATTAAATACTTAGAGCCTCCTATCTCTAAGATACCTTTGAAGGTATACTCCTGGATAAGCCTCTCTGAGATATCCGCTGAGGTGATAGCTGGGGGCTCCTCTAGCTCAATCTCCTCCTTTTCCTCTGGAATATCTGCTTGTCTAACCTCTTCCTGAGGCTTCTCTGGCTTCTCTGGAGCTAGTACTCCCCTTGATATAAGGAATTGCTTGAAAGAATCCCTTGTATACCATGGAACTTGGAGGTTAAGGACTTCAGAGGAGATATTGATCTCCTCTCCTCTGCTCTTATACCCTTTCAAGGTTATGTAGGTGAACACCTCGTTTTGGGAGATAGGTTCAGCTGATAGGGACTGAATCTCCACTAGCTGATGGTTTCTCTCTACCTCCCTCAGCATGGCTGTGAAGCTACTATATGGCATCTTAGCGATAAGCGTTACTGTATCCTTAGTTTCCGTTAGTTGTTCTACCTTTACTGGTATGGATTTAACTAGCTGATTTATGAAGTTTACCGCTGTTGATTTTGACAGCTCTCTCGGTCTCTTCTTAGAGAGGACCTTTAGTCTTAAAGCCTCCACCTGCTCCTCCGCCTTCCTCACCTCTGAACGTAGATCTCTTAACTTAGATGAGAAGATAGTATATGAGGCTATCCAAGATGTAATTGGAAGTATGAGCAGTATAACGCTTATGATAATTGCTTTCCTAAGTGAGATCACTTTCCTACCCACTTCTCTCCTCCTACCTGCCTACTCTGGTTTCACTGGAATATATAGGGTAAAGGTATATATGGGTATTTCGGAGAAGGTTGCCAGTTTAACCTCTTTTATCACCTTTTTGCTGAAGATATCCTTTAAAGCTTTCTCTGAGCTAGCTTCTCCTAGCTCCCTTGAGAACTCGGTGATGTCCTTGTAGTTGAGGGCTACCATCTCAAATCTCAATAAGTTATCCCTTAGGGTTAGTCTCTTGATGAAGATACCATGTTTGTTCGCTAGTTGGGTTACGTTTTGAAAGACTTGAAATGGGAGGGGGTATTCCTCTCTCTCTCTTGATAACTCCGCTATTAACCTCTCCCTCTCTGAGTTTAAGCTATCTAGAGTTGACCTCAGTATTCTCTCCTTTGAGGACAGGTAGAACTTAATACTGAAGAAACTTAATATAGAGAGAATTACCGCTAATAAGAGGCTAACCTTTAGTATATTGAGAGCCTTCTGGGATTCCTCAGTTATCAGGAGCTGGTTCCCTGAGATTATAGCGTCAACCCTTCCAGCCTCAATCTCTTTCAGGAGATGCTCCTCTGGAACAAAGCTTAACCTATCCTCTGAGGTGGCGAATATTTCCATGTCTAACCCTATCCCTGACAGCTCCTTTACACCTGGGAAGCTGTTTAAGTCTCCATATGTACCGACGATTATCTTCTTTATCGGTTGTTTAGTAGTTACGCCTATAGATCTCACTGATCTTGATATCTCTAAGAAGGCTTTAGAGAATACTGGGTCATTAGGTGAGTACTTGAACACGTGAAGAGGATAGGGTAATGAGATCCCGGTTATCGGGAATCCTTTTCTGTAAGCCCCTATATGAGTACCGGTACTATCTATGAATAGGTACCCGCTATCAGGATCATCTCTCAGCAAGGCTAGACTCAAAGTTCTAGGAACTAATCCGACGAGCTCAAGTTTAAGCTCTCTTAAGAGATTTTTTAGCTCCTCCCCTCTCTCTTTACTGATGGCTATAACGTTTATAGCTCCTGGGGATCTCCTGTAAGTGAGCCAGAAGTTTAAGGGATCCCCGTTTAAGGCTTTCCTGAGGGAGACCTTCAGGGCAGCGGTGGTTAACTTCATGTTAGAGGGGATCGTTATCTCCTTGAAGGTAAACTCGCTATCAGGGAGGATCAGGAGAACCTCTCTTCTCTTGGGGTTAACTTTCTTAAGCAACTCTCTTAAAGGAGCTTTAATGTGAGATAGTGGGGATCGTTTCTTAATATCTAGTTTAAGGCCTTGAAGCTCTATGCTAAGACGACGTATAATTCCCCTGTCCCTTATCGTTACATATAAAGCTTCTGAATCTATGCTTATCAACATCATCTCAATCACTCTCACTTTTCAGGAGCTCATAAACTTTTTTCCTGAGCGTTTTTTCCTCTTCCTCCTTTAAGATCTCCCTGAAAACTACGGGAAGAGGGGCTTCTATAGTTACCCTTTCCTCAGTTATGGGATGTTTAAATGACAGTACCCACGCGTGGAGCATGTATCCATCTAGGGATAACTTACCGCCATACTGTTTATCTCCAGCTATCGGACAACCTATTGAGCTGAGGTGAACCCTTATCTGATGTGTTCTGCCTGTCCTAAGCTTCGCTAACCCTATTGTTAAATTTCTTCTATTCAAGGATCTCCGAATTAATGGATATACCTCAGTGATCGCTTCCTTGCCTCCAGGGGTAACCTCCCTTAACAGGGGATTTTCTCTAGAGGTCCAGATGGGAGCTTCTACCCTAATCTTCCTCCCTTTCAGGTATCCCTCACACCCAAAGAGGTATATCCTGCTATAGGTCTTGAACTCACCTTTAAGTAAGTTGTAGACCCTGAGATCCTTAGCTATCATCAGACAGCCTGTTGTATCCCTATCCAAGCGGTGGACTAGCAGAGGCCTAGAGTTTACCCCTCTCTCAATCAGGTAGTGAAGCACCCCGTTAAGTAGAGTGGGACGATCATCGGTCCCGCTAGCTGGATGAGAGATCAAGCCCTTAGGTTTGTTTACGACTAGGATCCAGGGATCCTCAAAGAGGATTTCTAGATCTAGCTTAACTGGTTTTAAGTCCAACTCACCGGAGAGCTCCTTCTCCAGCTTCATGAGGTTTAACTGAATTGTCTCCGTCCCCCTTAACCTATAGCTAGGCTTAACCTTAGGTTTACCTGGTAGAGATATTATGCCTTTCTCTATAGCTCGCTTGATAAAGCTCCTTGAGAGCCCTTTAAAGCTATTTAGATTTAGGTCTATCACGAGCCTATCAATATAGGAT
>JALUEN010000123.1:0-5971 GCA_027052755.1 bacterium
TCCCTATCCTTTTATGAATCTTAATTTTTGCCTACTATTAACGAGTTTAAAGGTATTTTAAATGCGCTGGTTGAAGTCTTTAAAAAAATTTGAGAACTGACGAAAGGAGGGGATATCTTGATATATATGACTCTCACTCCTTTTCAGAAGATACTCGTTAACTTCAAAGGTTTAAACTTAGTCTCCTTGGGAGAGACCTTACTGATAGCTTTAGGATCTATTATCCTTGGTTTAATTCTATATTATATCCTACACAGGCTCTTCTCTAAGCTGGCTGAGGTTACAGAATCTAACATAGATAACTATATACTAAGGCATACCTCTAGACCTGTTAAGTTCCTGCTTCCCACTTTGACCTTCTTCTTCAGCATACCACTTCTCGGCTTATCTCCTAACTTAACGAAGTTCATCAAACATCTAACAGGTATTATCATTATCTTAGAGGTATCGTGGTTGGTCATATCCCTAACCTATGTCCTTGACGATTACGTTATGGAGCGTTTCAGGATAGATAAGAGGGATAACCTTCAGGAACGAAAGATTCATACCCAACTTCAGGTCTTTAAGCGAATTGTCATCTTTATTGTTACGATTATAGCTTTAAGCTCAATACTTATGAGTTTTGACAAGGTGAGACAGTTTGGAGCTAGCATATTAGCATCTGCAGGACTAGCTAGCTTGATCATAGGTATGTCCGCTCAGAGAATCATAGGTAACTTTTTAGCTGGTATCCAGATAGCTATCACACAACCCATAAGGATAGATGATGTAGTGATAGTTGAGGGAGAGTGGGGTAGAATAGAGGAGATCACACTGACCTACGTAGTGGTTAGGATATGGGACCTGAGAAGGCTTGTCCTACCGATAAGCTACTTTATAGAGAAGCCATTTCAAAACTGGACAAGGAAGACAGCTGATATAATGGGTACGGTTTATATATATGCTGATTACACCATCCCTTTTGAGGAGGTCCGAAAAGAGCTTTACAGGCTCTTAAAGGAGTCCCCGCTATGGGATGGAAAGGTGTGGGGACTTCAAATAACTGGAGCTACTGAGCATACAGTAGAGCTTAGAGCTCTGATGAGTTCAGAGGACGCATCTAAGAACTGGGATCTGAGATGTTACATAAGGGAGAAGCTCATTGAGTTCATCGCTAAGAAATATCCTCAGTGTTTACCTAGGACCAGGGTTGAGTTGTTCCCCTCAAGCGGAGAAAAAATAAACAGGGGAGAGGTGCTACCGTCCCCTAAACCAGAGAAGAGTTAGCACCCCTCCCCTAATTCCCTTTCCTTAAGCTTAGAGGTCTATCTCCAACTTCTCTCCTGGAATCAACTTGAAAACTTTGTCTCTGATCTCCAGCTCTACCTCCTCTTTGATATCGCCTGGATCTACCTCAACGCGCTTGTTGGACACCTTAGCGGAGGCTAAACCGGTCCTCAGCGGTAGCTTGAAGAGCATGTAGTTCCAGTGAGGTGGTAGGTTAGGTCTCAGCTGGAATCCTTTCTCATTTGTGTCAAAGCCAGCAAATCCCTTGAGGGCTACCACTATCGTTCCTCCCATTAAACCTGCGTGAATTCCCTCAAGTGTGGTACCACCTTGGATATCTTCAAGGTCACTCCTGAGGGAGTCCTTGTAGAGCTCCCAAGCCTCATCCTTTCTGTCAAGTAGAAGAGCTATGTAAGCGTGAACAATCCTGCTTAACGTAGAACCATGAGATGTCCTCTTAATGTAGTAGTCGTAGTTTCGCTCTAGTACCTCCTTCATGCTTATAGGGGGCTTATAGCCTAACCTGTTGAAGATATACTCTATCTCATCAAGGGACAGCAGGTAAAAGGCCATCAGTACATCCGCTTGTTTAGTTACTTTGTACTCATCCGGCTCTTTACCCTCTGCCCTCAGGATCCTATCCATCCTCTGAATGTTACCGTATTTCTTCCTGTAGTAATCCCAATCTACTTCCTTCAGCTTAAAATACCCATCAAACTGCTCTATGATCCAATCCTCGTTCATTGGGATCCTCATCTTGTAAGTGATATCCTTCCACTTCTCCAGCTCCTGATTTGTCAACTTTATCTTAGATTTCAATCTGTTCTTAGTATACTCATCTAGCTGATCCCATAACTCTAAGGCTCTTAGCAGTAACCACACGATCATTATGTTAGTGTACGCGTTGTCCTTAAGACCGGGTTCATCTGTGCCTGGGTACTTCTCGTGGAACTCATCTGGACCCATAACCTTCTCGGTGTGGTATCTGCCATCTGATGGATCATACTTGACTAAGCTACCTGCGAACTGCGCTATTGAGAGCAGTAGTTCTGCTCCATAGTCTCTCATGAACTCCCAATCCCTCGTCTTCGTCCAATAGAGCCACACGTTGTAGGCTATCGCTAGGGATACGTGCCTCTGATACCTGCTGTAGTCTGGGAACCACTCTCCTGAGAGTGGGTTGAGGTGCATCTGTTGGGTCTCCTCCCTACCTGTGGAACCGCTCTGCCAGGGGAACATGGCTCCTCTGTAGCCGTACTCTTTTGCGTATCTCCTCGCTGCAGGTAGCCTCCTGTATCTATACATTATCAGTCCCTTAGCTATCTCTGGGAAGTAGGTAACGAAGAAAGGCATGACGTAAACCGTATCCCAGAATATGTGTCCCCTGTAAGCCTCTCCGTGAAGACCTCTAGCCGGAAATCCTACGTCAAACTTAGGTGTGTGAGGAGAGGCAGTTTGAAGCACGTGAAATATGTGAAATCTTAAGGCTAACTGACTGAACCAGTCTCCATCTACTACTAGATCAGCTTTATGCCATATCTTCTCCCAAGCTCTCTCATGATCTGCTAGAGCTTCATCAAAGCTCTTAACGCTTTTTATCAAGGAGATAGCATCCTCCTCGGGTGATCTCTCGTAAGGGTCCTTAGAGGTGTATATCGCTACTATCTTCTGAAGTTCGTATTTATGACCTTCCCTTGCGTTTAAAGTTATATCATACCCTATCCTCTTGCTACCATCTATTATCAGGTGAGGGGTGAAATTGGATTCCTTCCCATCTTTGAAGATCTTAACGTTAGCAGCCTCAACTATCTTCACCTTAGATTGATTTGTCCTCATACTCAGAATTAAACCTGATGTGCCAACCCTTCCCGCGAATAGCGGAACCCAGTGCTTGTGCTTAAGCTGTCTGTATCGCTTAACTAACCAGTTTCTCACGTTCCCGTCTAGCTCTGTCCTGAAGGTAATCTTGCCGTCGTAGTTCTCTGGGATTACAGCGTATCTGAGGGCTGCTAGGTGAGGGTGAGCCATGCTGACAATTCTCTCGGTTTCCACCCTGGTTATCCTACCTTCGCTATCTTTAAACCTTAGAACTCTCCTGAGGAGACCTCTCCTCATGTCAAGTTCTTGGGAGAAATCTAAGAGCTGGAACTCGTCGCTGGAGGGGATGAACCACGGACCATCCCCTATCCTAAAGGTAGTGTAAACCCAGTTGGGACAGTTAACAAAGTCCTCGTTCTCCACGGTTCTACCAGCTATGAAGCTCTTCAATCGGTTGTAGAGCCCTGCTACGTAGGTCCCAGGATAGTGTATCTCAGATTCCTTAGCCTCAGGTTGAACGCCTCTGGTTCCAAAGTAACCGTTAGCTAAGGTGCAAAGAGCCTCTCTGAGCAGTTCCTCCTCTGGTTTGAAGTCATCATATCTCAAGATCCAGAGGCTCTCATCAGTCTTACTCCTAGTCTCCTTTACAGGCATCTCCTTTCCCTCCTCTCCTGTAGTTAGCTTGACTTAACTGAGTTTTTGGAATTTATTACCTTAAAGTTCTTGTCCTTCGGACAAAGGGATATTATCTTCTCAAAGAAGGTTTTAACCTCATCAGGATTGTTTAACCTGAAGTAGGCTGCAGAGGGCCTTGATTGCTCTGAGACGAGGATCCCTACACCTCTAGTTCTTATTGCCCTGAAGGCATCCTCGTCTGTGGTATCATCACCTATGTATATCGCTGTTACATCATCCCATGATAGTCTCAGAGCGTTCATTATCCACCTGACAGCTTTTCCTTTATCCCATCTCATAGATGGCAGTAATTCATATACCATCTTCCCATGCATTAAGCGAAGCTTTGGATACCTAGAAGCTATCTCTTTGACAACTTCATAGATCTTCTTCCTATCCTCCTCTGATTTGACTAACCTATAGTGGACAGCTACGCTGAACTTTTTATGCTCTAGTATCATGCCTTCTATATGTCCTAACCTCTCCTTAACTTCCCTAGCTATCTCATCTACTATAGGCATAAACTCCTTAGCTAATGGGTGTATCATGTGAACTCCAGGACCTTTTATATCAAATCCGTGGCTACCTGCGTAGAAAATATCATCTATCTTCACTAAGTTCTCCACGTCTTCCCTCATACGACCGCTGACGATGGCTATATCAAAGATCTTGTCTAGCTCCTTTAGTACTCTTCTCATATCCTCTGACAGCACAGCTAGATCCGGTCGCGAGACTATGGGGGTTAGAGTTCCATCATAATCTAGGAAGAAGATTAGAGGTTTCCCCACGAAGAGCTCGCTTGGGGACTTGAAGAGGTGAGGATTATACCTGGGATCCTTTACCTCCTCCCTAAGATCCCAGACCTGGAACAGGTGTCTAGGTTCTTTCTTAAACCAGGCATCGATTTCCTCCACCTTGATCTCGCTTAGATCAGTAACGACTATATCTGCACCATGTTTGAAGAGGTCCTCTCGGTTATCAGCTCTAGCTACACCGAGGACTAAACCGAAGCCTCCGTTCCTGCCTGCTTCAACTCCAGATGTAGCGTCCTCTACTACAACTGCTTTGGAGGGGTGTACTCCTAATCTAGCAGCTGCCTCTACAAATATATCCTCGTTAGGTTTACCCTTGAGTCCAAGCTGAGCCGATAGGACTCCATCTACTATGACATGGAACTCATCTATAACTCCAGCTTTGGTTAGTATCAGCTTGCAGTTCTTAGATGAGGAAACTACTGCTACCTTAACTCCTTTAGCTTTTAGCTCCCTAACTAGATCCATGGTTGATTGGAACACATATACTCCTTTCTCCTCTAAGAGCTGCCTGAACTTCAGGTTCTTCCTGTTTCCTATCCCGCAGACTGTCTCTTTAGATGGATCATCGTTAGGGTCTCCAAAGGGAAGTTCTATACCCCTGGATCTAAGGAAATCATTTACTCCGTTGTACCTGGGTTTACCATCCACGTACTTTAGGTAATCCTCATATGTGAACTCCCTAAAATCCTCGCCATATCGTTCTGCTCTCTCCTTTAGGTACTCATCAAATGTCGCCTTCCACGCTTCCGCGTGTAAGATAGCTGTGTTAGTGATCACTCCGTCCATGTCAAAGATGACACCTTCAAAGGATAAGCTCATTCCCTTTTCCCCCTTTAAATCATAGATAATGTTTACCTTTGCTTAACATTAGGTAAATTTGGTTTTACTCTTGAGAGGAAGGGTTCTACAAACTTTTAACTACTCCCTCCTATAACATTTTCCAGCAAGTTGTCTTATAGTGAAATCTGCTAAGTGGTTTCTCTTAGAGGATAGAGGAAGTGCTTGAAAAAATCTTACTTAAACTGAGAATAACCTGAAGAAGGGAAGTGAGATTATGGTAACTCTTAAGGCGAGGACTTTTAATATAGGTGGTGTTCATCCCCCTGATAACAAGCACTACACAGCTTCAAAGCCTATCAAGAGAGCTCCACTGCCGGATACGGTTACGGTACCGCTGACCTGTATGGGTGGAAGATCAGCTCCAGCTAAGCTGGTTGTCAGACCTGGTCAAGAGGTGAAAACAGGACAGCTGATAGCTGACTTAGCTCCTAAAGGCTTCTCAGCTAAAGTTCACTCACCTGTTACTGGAAAAGTTCTAATGGTGAAGAAGGCTATGACTGTCATCGGTGGCTGGACTGATATGGTGGTTATAAAACGTACCTCGGACGATGTCTGGG
>JALUEN010000123.1:5981-12917 GCA_027052755.1 bacterium
AATCCTAACTGAGCCACAGGACCCCCCAGATGATCCTAAACAGCTTCTAGAGATGGTGAAGGATGCGGGAATTGTTGGAATGGGAGGAGCTGGTTTCCCAACTCATATCAAGCTATCTCCACCAGTGCCAGTGGATACGCTCATCATTAACGGCGCTGAGTGTGAACCTTTCCTCACAGCTGATCACCGATTAATGGTCGAGAAACCAGAGGAGATAGTGAAGGGAACCCTGGTAGCAAAGAGGATCTTAGGGGTTGATAAGGTTTACATCGGTATTGAGGAGAACAAACCTGATGCAATTGAAGCAATATCTAAAGCTGCAGAGGGAACGGGGATAGAGGTAGTTCCCTTGAAGACGAAGTATCCTCAGGGATCTGAGAAGCACTTGATATATGCTATAACCGGTAGGATGATCCCCTCAGGGAAGTTGCCTATGCACGTTGGGGTTGTCGTTCAGAACGTAGCCACCATATACGCTATATACGAGGCTACTTATCTTAGGAAGCCTCTCATAGAGCGAGTGATCACCATCACTGGATCTGGTATTAATGAACCCTCTAACCTCTTAGTTAGGATAGGTACGTCAGTGAGAACGCTGATAGAGTTCTGCGGAGGCTTGAGAGAAGGTGTCTCCAAGGTCGTAGCTGGTGGACCTATGATGGGACGAGCTATGGTGAGCCTTGATGTTCCTGTAGGAAAAGCCTGTAATGGTTTTGTGGCTAACATAGACCTTGATTGGGTTGTCTCTAGGGATATAAGTCCTTGTATAAATTGCGCTAGGTGTGTAGATCACTGTCCAATGGGATTAGCTCCCACCTGGTTGGCTAGACACATTAAAGCTGGAATAATTGATGGAATGGAGTCGGTGTTAGATTGTATAGAGTGTGGAACCTGTGTTTACGTTTGTCCTGCCAACCGACCGCTTTTACAGTTCATACGAGTGGGGAAGGCTAAGGTACTGGCTAAACTGAAGAAATAGATATATGAGGTCAGCTTCACTTTGGAGCAGAGCGATAACTCATTTGATTTTGCTTGCATTATCTCTGCTGTTTCTAATACCATATCTGTGGGCTTTTATCGGCTCTTTCCTAGTGAGGGGATCCCCCTTTGACCTTAGCGATCTGCTTAATTTAGGAAACTATGGTCTCTTTAACTATACCTCCCTTAACGCTAGTAGGATTTTCCTAGGCTTCCTCAGTAGCTTTATAGTTAGTACGTTAGGAAGCTCCCTTGCAGTGGTGGTGAGTTTTCTGGGGGCTTATACACTAGCTTCTCCTCTCTCTAGACGCTATATAGGAGGCTGGGGGAGGTTGTTTACGATACTAATCAGCTTATCCCTACTCTTTCCATCAGAGACGAAGGTAATAGTCAACTTCCTACTAATGCGATCTGTTAACTTAGTGGACACTTACTCGGGGATTTACCTCCCCTCTGTAGCCAATCTCTTCACGTTTCTGTTGTTTTATCAAGCTCTGTTGAATTATCCTAAGGAGCTTGAGGAGGCTGCACTATTAGAGGGGATGTCTCCTCTTCAGATAGCGTTATATGTGGTAATGCCATCTCTGAGAGGAGTGTTAGCTACAGCTTTCGCCTTTAATTTCGTGGCTCTTTGGAACGACTTCCTCTGGCCCCTCATCATAGTCCCTACAAATGAGTTTAAACAACCGCTTCAGGTGGTCATCGTAGAACTAGTGAGCTCTGTTATCACTAACTTTGGACACATACTTGCAGCTACTACTTTAGCCTCAATTCCCGTTGTAATCCTCTTCTTATTATTTAGAGATAGCTTCACTAACTTTGAGTTAACTTAGAGGTTAAGGGAGGAGACTGCTATGGATAGACAACAGAGGTACTATCTCACCATGAGCCTTATTTTAGCTCTTTTAATTGCGCTTATCGTGATAATAACTATCTTCATCTTAAAGATGATTATCTTTCAGGGAGCCGTTAAAGATGTTTCCCTACAAGAATTAGCTAGGCGTAGGGGACTTCTATCAGAGAATTCTGGTATAGTCCCTGGTGGGATAGGAGTTGATCTCAAGTCTAAGGAAGTTTTTCTGATAGACCTTAAGACGAGCACGATAAAGGTTCTCTCCTTCTCTGGCGCCTTGAAGAGATCTATATCACATCTCGGTTCCAGCAGTGAGGGGCTCCAGGCTCCTATGGATCTAGAGGTTGATCTAAATGGTATGATATATGTTTCGGATTATAGCTTATCTCAGGTTAAATGTTTCTCCCCTTTAGGGAAGGTTATCTGGGTTATAGGAGGAGGAGGCAAAGCTCCTGGACACTTTAGCCACCCAATAGGAATAGGAGTTGATTACGCTGGATATATATACGTTGCGGATTATGGGAATAACAGGATACAGAAGTTCTCAACTGACGGGAGGTTTAAACTGCTATTTGGGAAGTACGGAACCGGTCCTGGCGAGTTTAACTCTCCCTTTGATGTGGCTGTTGACAGCGGCGGTTTTATCTACGTTACGGATATGGGAAACGCTAGAATCCAAAAGTTTGACTCTAACGGTAACTACATAAAAGATTGGGGACAGAACTATAGGGATATCCTTAAGAAACCAGGATTTATATGGGTTAGCTCTAGGGATAGGGTATTTGTGGTTGACCTTCAGATGCATTATGTCCTGGAATTTGACACGGAGGGAAACCTGATAAACATCTGGGGGAAGAAACTACTCAAGGATCCACTTGATATAGTTACTATCTCAAATATTATGTTGGTATCTGATAGATCTCTTAAGCAGGTGATAGTTAAGCTTTTGAGGTAAACTCTTATAAGGTGATGTCTTATGAAATTTAGCCTAAAAGAGATCCTAGAAAAGCTCCAGAAGCTCTTCAATGAGCTTAAACTAACTGTTGTCTCTAGGAGGGAATTTAAGCTATTGTTAGTTTTCATCGTGGGGACTCTGCTCTTAACAGTTCCAATGATAGATTATAGATCTACTTATTCTTTTAAACCTGGGGAGATATCACCTGTTACGGTTATAGCCCCTAGGGATATAACCTTGAGTGATGAGTCGCTTCTCAAGAAGAGCGTTCTGAAGCGTATGAGGGAGTTAAAGGAAGTTTATATCCTGTCCCCAGAAGCTAATGAGGAGATGAGGCGTAGTCTGGATGAACTGTTAGTACTAATAGATCTCCTGAGGATAAATAAATCTTCTGGAAGTGGACAGCTGAGAAAGAATTTCCCAGGTTATAAGGTTAACTTCCTTGACTTCCTATCAGATTCTGATTTAAACTACTTAGTTAACATGTCTGAGGAGAGCTGGAACGTCTTTAAGTATAAGATTCAGAAGCTCTTAGATATCGCATTGACTTATAAGTGGTACATAGAGGACGTTTACACTGATCGCAGAGATGAGGTTCTGAGAAAGCGCCTTAACGGAGCGTTGAAGGAGTTCGGAGATCCTTATGAGAGGGAGATAGCTTTAAAGATCATCTCTCATATCCTAGAGCCTAACGTTAAATTAGATGAGAGGCTCCTGAACCAACGAATCTCCCAACTGGAGAAAGAGGGACCTAAATTTTATGTGGAAAAAGGGAAACCTATCGTCAGAAAAGGCGAGAAGGTTACCGAGCTTCAGGCGAAGATATTAAAGGGAATCGGATACACTGGAAGCTTAACCCTTGAAATCGTTAGAAAGACTCTGTTAGGAGGATCTCTGGCATTCCTAATATTGCTGTTCTCACTAGGTAGGGAGAAACCTTACATAAAGCCGGAGAAGGTAGCGCTGTTGTCCTACGGTATAGTTAGCTTGGAGATGGTTATCAGCAAACTATTAGAGAATATCTCTCACCTGCTTGCTCCAATAGCTTTCGTCTCTATACTACTCACGTTACTTGTAGGAACCCTAGAGGGAGTGATAATAACTGTACTAGCTGGGGTTTATCACCTATTTGTCATCCGTGGGATCTCCCTAGAGGAGGTGGTTTTTCTAGTCTTCCTGGGAGCTATATCCTCTGTCTTCGCTAGCTATATCACTAGGAGGATAGACTTCCTTAAAGTCTTGGTGTTCATAGCAGTTGCAGCAGGTCTCATGCTAATCGCCTTATCTGTTGACGCTAACCTCAGCTTGAACTTCAGGGAGCTATCCTTAAAGTTATTGTGGGCTAACTCAGGATTGCTATTGTCGCTGGTCTTGGCTATGGGAACCTTGCCATTTCTAGAGAATTACTTGGGGTTCGCTTCTCCCATAAGAATATTAGAGCTGATGAATCCCATGCATCCCCTTCTTCAGAGGCTCTCTAATGAGGCTCCTGGAACCTACAGCCATAGCCTAGCGGTTGCTAACTTAGCTGAGCAGGCAGCTAAAGCTATTGGAGCTGACGGACTCCTGTGTAGGGTAGGCGCTTACTATCACGATATCGGTAAGATAAAGAGACCTGAGTTCTTTATAGAGAATCAGTTCGGTGGACGTAACCCACATGATAACCTTAATCCTAGGATCAGCGCTATATATATCATCTCCCACGTGAGGGATGGGGTTGATCTAGCGAGAGAATATAAGCTTCCACAGCCTGTTATAGACTTCATACGAACTCATCACGGTACCTCACTGGTTTATTACTTCTACCATAAAGCGAAGAGCATAGGAATGGATGTAACGGAAGCTGAGTTTAGGTATCCTGGACCTAAGCCTTTCACTAAGGAGACCGCTATCCTCATGCTAGCTGACACAATAGAAGCTGCTGCTAGAACCCTATCTAACTATGATATCAATACCCTCAAGGACCTCATTGAGGACACCGTTAGGATGAAGATTGAGGATGGACAGCTTCAAAACGCTCCGTTAACTCTAGCTGAGCTTGAGAAGGTTAAGGAGGCTTTCTTGAAGAGCTTAATATCTGTTTATCATAGGAGAATAAGATATCCTAATCAAAGGGTTACTTAACTAGCAAAGGTGAGCTTTATGAAGAGGATTGGCGATAGGTTTTACAGGAAGAAAGTCTCTCAAACCCTACAAGAAGCTGTGAATAACGCACTTATAGGTTTGCTTGAGGTGTTTTACCAAGAGCGAAATATGAAGATCCACCTGGTTTTTGGAATAGTAGCTATCCTTCTCTCACTGCTCCTTAGATTAGACCTCTACTCGTTCCTGTGGATCGCTAGTGCTATTACCTTAGTTTTTGTGGCAGAGGTTTTCAATACAGTGATAGAGAGCTTAGTGGATATGATAACCATGAGGGATATGATACAAGCGAAGATAATAAAGGACATGGCTGCAGGAGCTGTCCTAATCTCTGCTATCTACAGCGTGATAGTTGGATACATGATATTCTACTCTAAGGTGAAGTTGTTTATAGTAGAACTCCTTCACCTTAAAATAGATCTCTCCTCTTATAGGGATATCATCACTATGCCAGAGTACATGGGGATATTGATAGCTATAGTTACTACTCTCCTCGTTGTTTACCTTAAGGTAAAGATGGAGCGCACAGAGAGGTGGCAACCCCTTAAGGGAGGAGCTGTAAGTGGACATACTGCCTTAGCTTTCGCTTTAGCGACCTATATATCGCTCACTACTCACAGCTTTAAGGTCCTTATCGCCTCTTTTTTCATAGCACTGCTAGTAGCTCACAGCAGGTTGGAGGCTAGGATTCACACCTTCTCTGAGGTCCTCTTAGGGGCTTTGGTAGGATCATCTATCGCAATTTTAAGCTATCTAGTCTTCAGATAAAGTATACCAGTGGATTGGGGGTGAGCCTGGTTGAAGCAGATAACTTTAAAGGACTTATGGGAAGATTTGAGCTCAGTTTACAGATCTAAGACTAGGAGATCAGAGGAGCTTTTCCTTAAAGCTAGGTCATACCTGCCTGGGGGGGTCTCTTACTCGCTTAGGTATTTTGAACCTTATCCATTTTTCGTTGAGAAGGTGAAGGGAGCTAAGATATGGGATATAGATGGAAATGAGTACGTGGATTTCTGGATGATTCACGGCGCTTCCCTGCTGGGACATGAGCACCCTGCTATCGTTGAACCCCTGAGGGAGAAGCTTACCGCTCACTTCGGTTGGACTAACCCCTGGGAGGTTAAGTGGGCGGAAGCTGTTACCGATTGGTTTAAGATGGATATGGTTAGACCAACTAACAGCGGTACAGAGGCTAACATGTACGCGACTAGGTTAGCCAGAGCATTCACCTCTAGGAAGAAGATAGGGAAGTTCATAGGTGGGTGGCATGGGTCCTATGATGGACTTCATAAAGGGGTTAGCAACTTGGGACAAACTGAATCTCTAGGCCTTGATAACACACTTCAGGAGTCAATAGTTCTGTTGAAATACAATGATAAAGAGGAAACTATAGAGAGGGTACTACAGGGTGATCTGGCTGGTGTTGTAGTTGAGGCGGTTATGGGGGGAGCAGGAGCACTGCCGGCTGATAGAGAGTTTCTCCACCTACTTCAGGATGCTTGCAAGAGATCAGGAACTCTCTTTATACTGGATGAGGTTATAACAGGTTTTAGGTTTTACGGTGGGGCAAAGACCTACTATGACCTGGACCCGGATATCTTAGTAACCGGTAAAGCGGTGGGAGGTAGCTACTTTCCTGGAGCAGGCGCTATCCTGGGAAAAAGAGAAGTCATGGAGCTGTTTGATCAGGTGAAACATCCTGAACCTGAGGGCAGGGTGTTCCACGGAGGAACCTATACTGGCAATACCTTAACTATGCGAGCTGGTTACTACCTAATCAGCTACCTCAAGGAGAACAGGGGACTTTTTGATGAGCTTTTTGAGAAAGGGAAGTATCTCAAAGAACTGCTTCGGAAAGCATTTGAGAAGTTCGGTAAAAGGGTAGCTATAACAGGATTAGGTTCTATGATCGGTTTCCACTTATTGAGGGAGGAGCTGGAATTAAATAATCTAAGACCTGAGGAGATCATAACTAAAAGGGATAACGAGGTGATGAAGATAGTTCACC
>JALUEN010000124.1:0-1477 GCA_027052755.1 bacterium
ATATCGCTGAGGATAGAGACAGCCCGACGAGTTTAGGGATGTTTTGGGCACTTAGTCCGCTAACCAGTTTAGATAATAACTTTAGGTTAAAGTTCACCTCAAAGCTGAAGGGAGCTTCCTTGATTGACTCGCCCTGCAAGGTTAGGGTTAGCACGTGATATGACTTAAACTTGATGGACGATAGAAACTTCTTCAGCTCCCACTTTAAAGTTTGAAATAGCTCATCTGAGGGGGAGATAGGGGTATCCATTTAGGCCACACCTTTCACCTACGTCTCCTTCGTTTCTTCCTAAGGTACTTTGGAGCGTAGGGGTAATCACCGGTAGGTTCCACTAGTGGAACTAGCGTACCCTCCTTGAACTCAAACTCTATTCCAGCTGCTTCTACGATATCGCCCTCTTTCAAGCCCTTCAACTTTAACGATCTCAGTATCCTCAACCCCCTAGCTAAGTTCATGAAGTACTTCTGAGCGTAGATGTTATAGAAGTCAAGCTTCATCACGATTCTGAGAAAATCTCTGTCCCTTACCCTGAAGATTTTCTTGTCGCCTTCTAGTGGCTCTATCTCTAGATCTAGGTTCCCTAATCTGAGCACTACCTCAGTAGGTTCGCTATCTGCGTGCTTCTCCTTCTCAGCCTCCTCAGAGATCTCATCTCCAAGCTCCTCGTACATCTCCTTGATCTTCCAGAGCATAGGTTGGATCCCCTCGCCGGTGTAAGCTGAGATGATGAAGGTGGGATAGCCTTGCTCCTTGAAACTCTCGGCCACTTCCCTTATCCTATCTAGATCCTGAGGATCAGTGATCAGGTCTATCTTGTTGAGCGCTACTACTGTGGGTTTATCCACTAGCTTAGGGTTGTACTCCCTGAGTTCCCTGTTTATCAAGTGGAACTTCTCAATAGGGTCTCCTTCAGAAACATCTATTAGGTGGAGGATAATCCTAGTTCTCTCTATGTGTTTTAGGAATCTATCACCTAGCCCCCTGCCCTCGTGAGCCCCTTCTATTAGCCCAGGTATATCAACGAAAAGTAGCTCAAAGAACCTATCTATCTGAACTACACCTAAGTTAGGGGTCAAGGTGGTGAAGGGATAGTCAGCTATCTTAGGTTTAGCGTTAGATATCTTTGATAAGAGCGTTGATTTCCCAGCGTTAGGCAATCCTACAATCCCCACGTGAGCTAGGAGTTTCAGCTCTAGTCTTATACGTCTTTTCTCTCCTGGAAGCCCTTTTTCAGCGAACTTAGGGGCTTGATAGACTGGGGTTTTGAAGTGAACGTTCCCTTTCCCTCCTTCCCCTCCTCTAGCGACGACTACCCTCTGACCATGTTCCTTGAGATCCGCTAGGAGTTCACCGCTCTCATCATCGTAAACTAGGGTTCCGACGGGGACCTTAAGTACTAAATCCTCACCATCCTTCCCTTTCTGGGTTTTGCCCTTTCCGTGAGCACCATCTTCAGCTCTGTACTTTCGCTTGTAG
>JALUEN010000124.1:1487-3799 GCA_027052755.1 bacterium
AAGCGTCCTCTTGTTCCTGTCAGCTTCTAAGATAACATCTCCGCCCTTACCACCGTCCCCTCCATCTGGTCCTCCTTTAGGGACAAATTTCTCCCTCCTGAAGCTTACACAGCCGTTACCGCCTCTACCACCTTCAACCACTATCACAGCTTCATCTATGAACCTCATAACTATATCACCACTAGGTAGTTCTCCTTTCCTAGTTACTATCCCTATCGTCCTCTCCTCTAACTCCATAATGTTCTCTCATGTATTCATTCACCTCGTCTATGGCTTTTATCAGCTTGATTGGATGGATGGCCTCAGCGAACTTTATGAAAGCTTTAAGGTCCTTAGGTAAGCATTTTCCACCGAAAGCTTTGCCATGAACTGTCCCGTATTTGCCTATCCTAGGATCTAGGGCGCAGGCCTGAGCGACTATCTCAGAGTTTACCCCTATCTTCTGAGCGATCAGGAAGATCTCATTCCAGTAGGATATCTTGCAAGCTAAGGCTATGTTGGAAGCGTACTTTATCATCTCTGCGGTTTTATAGTCCGTCCTTATAACTGGGAAGGTGGGGTTAGGGTAGAGTTTTTGAAGGAGTAGATCCCCCCATTTCTTGTCATTACCTTCGCCTAGCACTAACCTATACTCATTTTCCGGGCTTACCTTAAAGGAGTTATCCTGGGTCCAGGTATGAGACATCTCTGTTATGAACTCAGGACTGTATATTAAGCCTATCTTATCTGGTTTCTCAGAGTACTTAGCGATCAATGGCAGGAGGATGTTCTGAGTAGTACCTGGTAGGATCGTTGATTTCACCACGATGATCTGCTCTCGCTGGCTACTGTTTAAAGCTAGCGTTAGGTTTTTTATCGCTTCCTTAACGTGATCTAAGACTTGGTTCCCTTCTCGGTCAACTGGTGTAGGGACACAGATAAAGAAGATATCTAGATCAGCTAGATCGCCTATCTCATAGGTAACATCGTAACCCTTGGATCTCAGCTCCTCTAAAACCTCTTTCTTAATGTCAAAGAATCGGACCTGATGGCCTCTCCTCAGGAAGTGTTCCCCTATTGTCCTACCTGTATAGCCAGAACCAACAATCCCTATCCTTAGAGCCTTCACCGCAGATCATCCTTTCTATTAGCTTTTTCAAATATAGCTTCTCAGGGAGTATAGCCCTTGTCCTGCAAGTTATATACCTTGTTGTGGAAAAATTTGGAAAAATATTAAGGGAGGTTGGGAGGAAAGAGGAGCTTGAGGTAGAAGTTAGTTAGTGGAAAACGCTAAGTTGTGTTGAGGGCGGGTGGCCGAGTGGTCAAAGGCGTGGGACTGTAAATCCCAAGCGCGAAAGCGCTACGGTGGTTCGAATCCACCCCCGCCCACTTTAGCTCAAGGGTAAGGGCTAGAGACCTCAGGAATCTATACTCAAGCTTAGCTCTGCTTTATCATTTCTCTCTTGTGGCGCATTTTTAGGACAGAGATTCTTTACAATCCCTGAAATAGATTTAATAATAATTCTAGGAGATGAGCTACTTTCTTGGGAGGGTAGGTAGATGCCTGGTATCAGCGTAGAGCAGTACAGTTTAGTTCAATCCCTGATCGCTCAATCAGTTCTCTCCTACTCAGGCGACCTGAAAGTAGATACCTCAAAACCCCTTCAGGAGAGGGTTTACGAGATACCGCTGGGCGATACCCTTAGCTTTGATGACCTCAACCTAGTGGAGATCCCTAACTTCCCTACTAACAGAGAGGAGATCATCCAGCTCCTGATCCAGAGAGGAGGTTGGTCATTGGAGGAGCTTCAGTTCTACTCCTTGGTTGACCTCCAGATGCTCCTAATAAGTAGTGATATACTCCAGGCGTCGTTCAACATCCAGGGAGCGTTCATTCTATCCAGGCCGACCTCTAACCCGTTTCTGAGCTATCAGTTGCTTCAGGCTCTGCCGAGGGAGTTTGGGGTTGTGGCTCAGTACTGGAACTCCACCTACTTTGCTACCCAGGTGGATCAGCTGTGGATGTCAAGGCTTCAGGCTTACCTTCAGCAGATGGCTCTGATCAGGGTTGCTAGCCTCCTCCTCCAAGCCCAGTACCAGATGAGCTTTAAATCAGATCCCTTTTACAACCCCTATCTAGAGTATCGCCAACCTGTCAGAGAAGCGGAGATGCCGGATGTAACTACAGAGACAGAGCCAGATGCATCTTCGGATTTTAAGGTTCTGGAACGAGCTCAGGTTAAACCTTCTCCTGGGCCTAAAACTGAAGTTGAGGAGAAGGCTGATAAAGTGGGATCTGAACCTGGAGTTCAGGAGCAACAGGGGAAACCTGA
>JALUEN010000125.1 GCA_027052755.1 bacterium
TAGTTAGGTGTTACTAGTAGGTACCCCTCTCTCAAACTAGGTAAGAAGTCCCTTTTCCTTGAATAGTTACTAGCTAATTTAAGAAAGCTAGTTAAAATCTCAAACTTCCGATTCAAATCCAAGGGAGATCCTAGAACTAATTTTAGTTTTCTCGTAAAGTTGTCCTGAACTAAGGTTATATTAGTTATTAAAGCTCCTTGAGTAGATAGCCAGGCAAAAGAAGAAATCTCAAGACCTTCCTCTGCCTCTAGTTTATCTTTTAGAGATACAAGCTCAAATAGAAAGTCCCTAAATAACTCTGCATCTTCATCCTTAGGTCTTCTCTCCAGAACAACCCTTAAAGAGAATAAAGTCTTACTCAAGTTGGGAATTGGTTTAGGGATAACACCTATAAGTTTAAAGCCACTATCATATAAGTAAACGATCACATTATCTCCTGAGATCATCTCCACAGCATATCTAGGGACTTTGATCTCAGCTTCAAGTTTTATCTCTGACGGATAAAAACTTCTTAAGGAAAAATTATCCCAATGCTCTTTCAGTGCCCAGATCTCCTGTAGCTTTTTTATTTTCCTCCTTGCTTTAAAATAATTCTCGCCTCTTAAGGAGTAAAGCTCCCTAATTAGATCATTATACAGTAGAGAGATAAAAGGAGGAGCTTGAGGAGATATCCTCACCTCTACTCTCTGGATCTTCAGGAAAGGTGAATGATAAACAAACAAAAAGAGTAAAACAACAAGGAACAAATTAAGTACAGTTTTAAATATTAAGGAATACTCCTTAATAATTAGTTTTCGGATCCTTTCCTGCAAGTTATCTACCTCATATCCCTCCCTTTAGAACCTCTACTAGCTGATCGTGAACTAAACCATTAGATGCGATTAAGGTTAGGTTAAATGGGCTGTACGGGTTACCAGAGTAATCAGTAACCTTACCTCCAGATTCAAAGACCATCAAAGCTCCAGCTGCTGTGTCCCAAGGTGAGTTCTTAGCTTCCCAGAAAGCCTCAAACCTACCGCAGGCTACGTAAGCTAAATCTAAAGCGGCAGCTCCTAACCTCCTAATAGCTTCACTCCTAAGATGTAGCTCCTTAAAGTACCTTATATGTATATCAGGGTTCTGCTTAAAATCATAGGGAAAACCAGTAACAAGCAAAGAATACTGGAGATCTGAGATATCGGAAACCTTCACTAGCTGATCATTAAAGTAAGTACCTTTCCCTTTCTCCGCTATGAAAAGCTCATTTAGAAGCGGGGCATATATAACACCTACAATTGGCTCCCCTGAGTAGGTCAACGCTATAGATATGGCAAATATCGGGACCCTATGCTTAAAGTTGACAGTACCATCAAGTGGATCAACCATCCAGAGGTATCCTTTATAATCGTGATAATCCTTTGGGTTCTTAGCGTAAGCCTCCTCAGCTAGTATCTCGTGATTTGGGAAGTTCTTAGCTATAACATCCTTTATTGCTTTCTCGCTCTCCTCATCAGCTATCGTAACAGGATCTTTCTCCCTCTTATACCTGACGTCAAAACCCTCATGGAAGTATTTCTTCAGAATTTTAGCACCTTCCATAGCAGCCTCAACAGCTACAGTGGTATATCGTCCAAAATCAGGCATACTCCCCTCCCCCTTTCATCTATCAAGTTCACATCTCCTCAGGCAGGCTAACACCCACTATGGAAGCCCAATCGCTTAACCTCCTCTTGAAAGCTAGTGATATAACCAACCTGATATCCTGTCTCTTGGATCCTATTATCTTACATGTATCGTAGAACTTGTGAAATGCATAGGCTGCGTTATACGCCCAGAGGGTCAGGTAGTAAGGCTCACGCAATAGGTAAGCACTCCTTAAAGACGAATAAGCCTCGTCTATAGCTTTAATCACCTCAAATTCCCTCTCCTCTAATAGTTCTCTTAAGTTCAGTGAGCTAGCCAGGCTCTCAACCTCCTCATCGGTTAGATTACCTTTCCTGAAGACGCTACATATCCTAGCGTGTGAGTACTTAACGTAGTAAACCGGGTTATCCATTGAAGCTCTCAAGGCCAACTCTACGTCAAACTCTAAGTGAGTATCTTTAAGCCTGGTTATGAAGAAATACCTAGCTACATCTCTATCCACTGAATCTAAGAGCTCGTCAAGTGTAACGAATTTCCCCTGCCTTTTTGACATCCTCACCTCTTTCCCTCCATAGGTTAAGGTTACCAGCTGATGGAGGAGAATCTCGTGAGTTTCGGGGTCGTAGCCAAGAGCTTTAGTAGCTGCTAATAGCCTCTTTATATAGCCATGGTGATCGGGACCTAAGATAGTTAAGAGATACTGGAATCCCCTTGAGTATTTATTAGATATATAGGCTATATCGTAGGCGAAGTAAGTCCAGGTCCCATCTCTTTTCCTCACCACCCTATCCTTATCATCACCGTAAACCGTTGTCTTAAAGACGATAGCTCCATCCTCTTGATATAGAAGCCCCTTTTCCTCTAAAATCCTCATAACTTTCTTAAGCTCTCCTGTTAACTGGCTCTGTCTAAACCAGGTATCATACCTAACCCCAAACCTCTCTAAACTTCTCCTCTGCCAACTAACTATCTCATCTATCGTGAACTTTAGGAGTTTTTCTCTCAAGACCTCATCAGGAAGTTTGAGATCACCTGAGTGTGTTTCCATAAACTTCTTTGCAATATCTATCAAGTACTCACCTGGATATCCCCCCTCTGGAAGGGGAACATCCTCTCCGAGAAGCTGTTTTAACCTAGCTAAGACAGAATCAGCTAGTTTCTCTATCTGCCCACCTAGATCGTTAACGTAGTACTCCCTTGAGACTTGGTGTCCGGCTCTCTGGAATACGTTAGCGAGGATATCGCCAATTGTAGCCGCCCTACCGTTAACCACGTTAAGAGGACCAGTAGGATTAGCACTAACGAACTCAAAGAGAACTTTCCTAGGGTTAGGTTCCGCTATCCTCAGTTTTCCAAAGAGGGCATCCTTTATTACCCGCTCTACTAACTCCCCTCCCCTACTCAGTTTAAAGTTGAGGAAACCGTTTCCCCCTACTTGAACTTGAGAGAAGTTTAGATTCTCACTTAAGGTCTCCCTTAATTCCTCAGCGATCAACTTAGGGTTCTTCTTCAAGTGCCTAGCAAGTTTGAAAGCAATGTTAGAGGTGTAATCAGCATCTAGGTCTGACTTAGTAGGTGGCTCTACATTAAATTCCAGTGACTCTAAAGTATCAGCAGGAACTCCTAGTTTTTTCGCGCTATTCTTCAACTCCTCAATTATATAACCTCTGAAGATTCCCATCTCCTTCACCGACATATCCATTCCCCCTAAGTAAATTTTCGTGCTAAGTTAAGGTCTAAAAATCTCTAGGAAGTATTCTTCCTTAGGAACCCTCTCCCCTTGAGAGATGCGATATAGCAATGGTAGGAAACTGAATTAAAGCTATTGAAATTCTAAAAAGTGATGCGCCATGAGAGGGACTAATAAAGATTACTACGAGATATTAGGTGTTCCAAGAAACGCCAGTATTGATGAGATAAAAGCAGCTTACAGGCGTTTAGCGAAAAAGTATCACCCCGACGTAGCTGAGAACAAGGAGGAAGCTGAGAGGATATTCAGGGAGATAAACGAGGCTTATCAGGTGCTCTCTGACCCAGAAAAGCGAAGGCTCTATGATATGTATGGAGAGAGTGCTTTCACTAATAGCTACCAAACGTCTAGCTCTGGATCTCATTCCTACGGATATTCCTGGGATC
>JALUEN010000126.1 GCA_027052755.1 bacterium
GCATGTTTAAGAGGGTTTCCGTTGATAAGATAGGGATAGATGCCCTATTTGAGGAACCTGTCGTGATACTAATTGATGATGAGAAGAAGAACTTTCTAGTGATGAGAATAGGACCCTTTGAGGCTATGGCGATAGCTTTGGCTATGGAGGACGTAAAAATTGATAGACCTTTAACTCATGACCTGATGGTTAACATCCTGACCAGCCTGGATGTGAAGCTGATGAAGGTGATAATAGATGACCTGAGGAACGGTGTTTACTACGCTAAGCTGATCCTAAAAAAGGACGATCAGCTCCTAGAGGTAGATGCTAGACCAAGTGATAGTATAGCTCTAGCTATGAGGGTGAAAGCTCCCATATACGTTAGGGAGAACCTGCTTATGCCACTATCTAAGGAGATGTTTAAGGAGATGTTCAGGGAAGCTAAAGAGGAAGAAGAGTCTAGGAAGCCTGATAGTTTAGTAAGCAGTGAGTTTAATGTCTCAGAGATGACTCTCATTGAGGAGGATGAGGAGAAGAGAAGGTTCAGGGAGTTCTTGGAGAACCTAAAGCCTAGCGACTTCTTGAAGGATATGGACACTTAATACCTCTAATTGGAGCTTAGCTTAGAGGGTTTTCTGTTTGAAGATAAAATATTAATTAGAGTTAAGAAAAATTAGAAAGGGGCGAGGAATATGAAGGTTAGAGCTTCTGTTAAAAAAATCTGTAACAAGTGTAAGATAGTTAGGAGACGGGGGAGAGTTTATGTTATCTGTGAGAACCCCAAACATAAGCAGAGACAGGTTTAAGATACCTCTAAAATTTATAAGGGGGGAAAGAGATGGTTAGAATATCAGGAGTTAACATACCAGATAATAAACCAGTCTGGGTAGCTCTAACCTATATCTATGGTATTGGTAGAACTAGGAGCAGGCAGATACTAGAGGCTACCGGTATTGATCCTCAAAAGCGAGCTAGGGAGCTTACTCCTGATGAGATAAACAAGATTCAACAGTACATAGAGGCTAACTTCAAGATAGAGGGAGATCTCAGGAGAGAGATAGCTCAGAACATAAAGAGACTTATAGAGATAGGTTGTTATAGAGGCCTTAGACATAAGAGAGGCCTACCTGTCAGAGGTCAGAGGACTAGAACTAACGCTAGAACTAGGAAGGGACCTAGACCTAGAATAGGTGGAATCAAGAAGAAGAAGGAAGCTGTATAGGGGAGTTCTCTAGCGAGAGATTTCCTACCTCACCGAGTTTTTTCTATTTTTATTGATTACACATATCTCACTATTTAGTAGAATACTAAACTAATTCTACGTTTATCTTCAGTTTAAATGAGAGGCCTCTGTTAATTTGTGAAACTTCTCTCTTAAATGTTCTGGGGGTTGAGGAGATGTTTCACGAGGAGTTTGACGCTATTGTTATAGGTGCTGGGCATGCTGGAATAGAGGCAGCCCTAGCTACTGCCAACATGGGCTTTAAAACCGCAATTATGACCCTTAACTTAGATAACATAGGGCAGATGTCTTGTAATCCTAGCTTAGGGGGGCCTGCTAAAGGACAACTTATCAGGGAGATAGATGCTCTAGGCGGTGAGCAGGCTAGAGCAGCTGATCACACCTTTGTACACATACGTAGGGTTAACACCAGAAAAGGACCAGCGGTTAGAACCCTTAGAACTCAGAACGACAGGGCTTTATACAGGGCTTACATGAGGCGTAGATTAGAGCTCCACCCTCTCATTCACATAAGGCAGGATATGGCTGTGGAGATCCTGGTGGAGGAGGTTAGAGGTTATAACACTAGGAGGAGACGAGTTGTAGGTATTGGAACAGCTCTTGGTTTATCTCTAAAAGCTAGAGCAGTTATATTAGCCACTGGAACCTTCTTAAATGGCCTTATTCACATAGGACCAAGGAAGATCCCTGCAGGTAGAGCAGGAGAGTTCCCAGCTGTGGGATTATCTAAGAGTTTAAGGGAATTAGGATTTGAGCTAGGTAGGCTTAAGACAGGGACTCCTCCCAGGGTGCATAAGAGAAGCCTGGACTTCTCCAGGTTTAAGATCCAACCCCCTGACGAGGAACCTGTCTTCTTCCAGTTCTTCCCAGATGTGGAGTGGCCTAAGGAACAACTACCATGTTGGCTAACCTACACCACAAAAGCTACCAAGGAGCTGATTCTCAATAACTTACACTTAGCGCCTCTCTTCTCTGGACAGATAAAAGGTGTTGGGCCTAGGTACTGCCCGTCAATAGAGGATAAGGTGGTGAAGTTCGCACACAAGGATAGATTCCAGATATTCCTTGAACCTGAGGGTTGGAATACGGATGAGATATATGTTCAAGGGTTCTCTACTAGCTTCCCTGCGGAGCTCCAGCTTCAGATGTTGAGGACAATAGAGGGGATGGAGAATGCGGAGATGATCAGACCAGGATATGCTATAGAGTACGATTATGTCCTCCCCCATCAGATATATCCATCCTTAGAGACAAAGCTGGTGGAAGGCCTCTTCTTAGCTGGTCAGATAAATGGAACCTCTGGATATGAGGAGGCTGCTGCTCAAGGTATTATAGCGGGTATCAACGCGGGGCTTTACCTTAAAGGCGATTCGCCTCTTATCCTTAAGCGGAATCAGGCTTACATAGGAGTTCTGATTGATGACTTAACCACAAAGGAGATAACCGAGCCTTATAGGATGCACACATCTAAGGTTGAGTACAGGCTGTCTCTTAGACATGATAACGCTGATTACAGGTTAACGCCTATAGGATACAGGATAGGCCTCATATCAGAGGATAGGTGGCAACGTTATCTTCAAACCCAGGAAACCATCCATAGGGAGATAGAGAGGCTAAAAAATACAAGACCTATAAGGTACCCTCACCTCAGGAGGAGGCTTAAGGAGCTCTTCGGAAGGGAGACTGATGATACCTTATACCAGCTCTTGAAACGTCCAGAGATAAGTTATGAGTCTCTTAGGGAGTTAGATCCTGAGAGGCCTCCACTTCCTAAGGATATCGTTGAGAGGGTGGAGATAGAGGTAAAGTATGAGGGATATGTTAAAGCTGAGATGGAACAGGTTAAGAAGATAGAGGAATTGGAGAGTATGGAGATCCCAAGGGACTTCCCATATCATGAGGTTGATGGATTGTCAGCAGAGGGAAGGGAGAAGCTGATGAGGTACAAGCCCCTCACATTAGGACAGGCTTCTAGGATTGCAGGTGTGCGAGCTTCTGATATACTTAATCTCCTGATAGCCTTGAAGAACTACAAGCCTAAGGGAAAAATTAGTAAAGAGCCTGAAGGGGAATAAGCTCTACAACTATGCAAGCCCCGCTAGCCCTCTAAAACCTATCTCATTAAAAAATGTCCGCTAGTCCCGACTACTAACTAAGCGTACTTCGTCTTTATCGCTCTCCTAACCTGATCTATGAGCTTTTTCAGTGTGGGGTTTAAGTCATCCGTTTTCATCTTCTTGGCTAACCTGTATATCTGGTTGTCCAACTCTGCTAATTTTGATCTGATCTTTGTGAGCCTGGATCTGTAAAGTGATAGCCTTCGCGAGATTGTGTTTAACAATCTCTCCTCGCTTCTCAGGGCCCTCTCTTCAGCTCTCCTCTGATTCACTAACTGAGATCTCCTCTGTCTTAGAGCTCTTAGCTTCTGCTCTAGCTCCCTTATCTTAGCCTCTAGGACCTGAGCTTTCAATGGAGCTGTTAGTTTTAAGCTCCTAACTAAAGTCTTTAACTTAGAC
>JALUEN010000127.1 GCA_027052755.1 bacterium
CAAACGCTTCCTCCCACCTCTCAAACGATAATACTAGGCGGGGGGAGCTACTCACTAAAATGGGTCGCCCATCTCAGAGAACCCCTTAAAATAGAGTGGATAGGGGACCTAACTAATCTATCAGCTGCAGGGCTCCTAGAAGCCCTGAGAAACGTTCCAAAAGGTTTTCAGATGCTGAAAAAGTTCACAGATATTATATCAAAACACGAAGCACAAGAGGGAAAGAAACAAGCCCTACTTGTTGATTTCCCAGCTTTCAACCTTAGGTTGGCTGAGAGGCTTAAGAGCTTGGGTTTTCAAGTGATATACCTAATACCGCCTAGGAGCTGGATGAAATCACCTAGGAGGAAGTTCCTAGCGAGGCTTAGAGAACTTATAGATTTAGCAGTAGTTCCATTTCCATGGTTAGAGAAACCATATCGCGAAGCAGGTCTAAACGTTGCTTACAAAGGACACCCACTTCTAGAGATCCTTCGCGACAATTATTCCCTATCCTCACTGAGTTTTACAGATATCAAAGAGCTCAATCAATTACTTATACTACCTGGATCAAGACTGGAGGAGGTTAGGAGAACATTGCCTATCTTCCTAAAGGCTCTGGATTTACTTCCAAGAGATCTTAAACCCAAAGAGGTCAATATATCAGCCACAGAGAACACGCTACCGTTAATAAATGAGATAATTAAGAGCTATCCTTATCACCAGCTAAAACTGGTTCAAGAATTGCCTCCTTGGAGAGCTATCCTGAGAGCAGATCTATGCTGGATCACCTCTGGCACAGCCTCCTTAGAGGTATTCCTTCTAGGCAAACGGGGTGTGATAGGGTACAAGCTGAACAGTTTATCTGCGCTTTACGTTAGGCTGACGGAGAAAGAGGTTCCCAAGTACGTATCCCTCCCCAACCTAATAATGGATCAAGAGGTATTTCCAGAGGTAATTCAAGAGGATTTCACCCCTGAAAAAGTACTAGAGGGGACAGAGAGAGCTCTCTCCATCCCCTCTAGTACCTTGAACACCTACCGCGATCAGGCAGTGAAACTTCTCCTTCCCAGCAAAACTGGTCCTCTCAAGTACATCAGCGAGGTGATTAAAGCTAGTTAGCTGTGTTAGCTGTGGTAGCAGGTTCTACGCTTGTGTTAGCATTCCACCAGTACCACCAGCACCATCCTCTACCCCAAGGTCTCCAGCCAGCACCTCGCCATCCCCAGAACGGTGGAGTTGGGAAGTTAGTGGTCGTCTGGGTAGTAGAGGCAGAGGTATAGGACTGCTCAGGTAAGTTCCAGAAGTTGTAGAACCACCACCATCGTCCCATACCTCTACCTGCGCCCCAAGCTCCTCTGAAGCCTCTTCCGAAACCTCTACCAAAGCCCTTTCTAAAGCCTCTCCCGAAGCCTCCATAACCAGGTCCAGCGTATCCTCCCATCCACCAGGGACCGGCTCCATTCATCCAAGGCATCTCTCTCACCCCCTTAAGATCTATCAAGAGCCATCTTAGCGATATATATCACTGTATCACCTGCTATCAATATATAATTTCTAGGGGGAAGTTTAACTATCTTGCCAGAAGAGATCCTCTTAACCGCTATCACCTTACAGTTATTCCTATCCTCAAAATCAGAGACCAGCTCTTCCCTCTTCACTATCTCCTGAATCACGTCTAAATCCCCTTCCTTAGAAGAAGCTAGATCACTTAGAACCTCTGCGGATAAAGGCTCAAATATCATGCTCCCCATAAGCTTTCCTCCAATCTCATCCACGACGACCACATCATTCGCTCCCGCCTGTTTAGCTAAAGAGTAGTAGTCAACAGATCTAAGTCCAACAACCACATCAACTGTCTTAGAAATGCTCCTAACGGATAGAGTAGCCATGATAGTCTCATGATCATTATCAAGAAATATCAGCACGGCCTTAGCCTTAGGCACATTAGCGTGTTTGAGTACAGAGGGTTCCTTAGGATCCCCCCTTAGCACTCTCCGATCCTCAGATGTCAACATAGCTACAACATCCTCTCGGTTATCAACGATGATCACCTTATACCCCTGTGCCTCTATCTCAGAGACAGCTGTGCTAGTAACTGGGTTCCAGCCGAGAACGACTATATGCCTTTCCATGGTCATCACCTTCATCCCAAGAACTCTCTTAAGTATATCAGTGATCTTAACTTCCACAAGCAAGCTACCTAGGACACCTATTATGTAACCGTAGATAGCTAGACTAGTTAAGGTGAGGTACATGAAGATTATCTTACCCATAGTGGTTTTAGGAGTTATGTCTCCAAACCCAACAGTGCTTACAACAGTTACCGCCCAGTATATAGCATCAAAGGGCGATAGCCCCTCATACCTCTGAAAGAGATAAGCTGATAGTGAGGTATTTACTATGAATACCAGAAATGCCCTTATCAGTACTGCTCTCACATTGCCACCCATACCTTCTAACCTCTAAGCTTATAGGTTATCTAAAGCTTGCTTAAGGTCATCTATTAGATCTCCCAGGTTCTCTATTCCTATTGATAGCCTTATGAGCCCATCAGTAATCCCTGCTCTCTCTCTCTCCTCTCTAGGCATCATTGAGTGAGTCATTGATGCTGGATGCTCAGCTAAACTCTCCACAGCACCTAAACTAACCGCTTTCTTGAAGACCTTCAGGTTTCGGATAAAGTTCATCCCCGCCTCATAGCCTCCCTTTAGCTCAAGGGAGATCAAACTCCCAAACCTCCTCATCTGATTGAGGGCTACCTTGTAATTAGGGTGGCTCTTTAAGCCAGGATAATATACCTTAGATACAGCAGGATGATCCTCTAGAAACTTAGCTATAGCCTCAGCGTTATTGCACTGCTTCTCCACCCTGACGTGAAGGGTTTTCAGTGATCTCATAAACAGCCAAGCTCTAAAAGAGTCCAGCACGCCACCAGTTACGAAGAGCATCTTCCTGACCTTGGATATCAACTCTCTAGATTTAGAGCTTACCAGACCACCTATCAGATCACTGTGCCCTGATATGAACTTGGTCATGCTCTCAACCACTATGTCAGCTCCCAGCTCAAGTGGTCTCTGGAGATAGGGTGAAGCGAAGGTGTTATCAACTATTGTTATAGCGTTAACCTCCCTTGCCACCTGAGATATCTTCTTAATGTCAAAGACTTTAAGGACAGGGTTGGATGGGACCTCCAGGTAAACCAGCTTAGGTTTCTTATCCCTTATCAGCTCACTGAACTCATCAGAATCCCATCCAGTGTACCACTCAACCTCTAAACCTATCCTCTTACCTATCATGTCAAAGACGAGGAATGTCTCGCCGTATATAGGTGAGATACTTAGGACTAGATCACCAGGTGATGATAACCCCATAACAGCAGCGGTTATCGCGCTCATCCCGCTATCAAAAACAACAGCATCTACTCCTCCCTCTATCCTAGCTAAACTAAGCTCAAGTGCTCTAGTGGTAGGTGTTGCTCCCCTAGCGTATATGTAATCCTCTGGCATAAGATGGCTTGGCCATAGAGGACCTTTAGAGAAGACCTCCGCGGCATGTTCGGGTCCCCTAAACTCGTAGTTCACTGATGGATATATTGGGAACTGAAGCGGTCTATAAGGGTCCAGCTTTGAGGTTAAGCCGTGAACTAGAAAGG
>JALUEN010000128.1 GCA_027052755.1 bacterium
CATCGTAAGCAGAAAAGTTGTTGAGCGCGATAGCTTAAGGTCCATAAGTTCCCTCGCTATAGATATAGCTCTCCCGTGCATGATATTCTCCAATATAATGAGGAATTTTCATCCTGAGGCTCACCCTCATTGGTGGGCGCTTCCTCTTTGGTGGCTCCTCTTCACATTCATTTCCTTTATCCTATCTCTATTGTTCTCTATCCCTTTTAAACATAAAAAGGAGACGTTCTTAAGTCTTTTCTTTCAAAACGCGATGTTCTTCCCTTTTATAATTCTTTCTGAGCTTTACGGGGAGGGATCCATCTACGTTATATATCTGTTCCTATTCACCTTATTTTATCCCGCACTGTTATTCAGCTTATCTTACACACTGCTTGGAGTTAAAGGGGAGATAGATTGGTACAAGGTTTTCAACCCAGTCACGCTAACCACTATTCTTGCCTTGGTTCTCAAGCTCACTCCTTTAGGTAGCCTCGTGCCTAGAGGCGTCTTGGCTTTCTCTGAGAAGATAGGAGCTATGGCTATACCTCTTTTGATGATAGTTATAGGAGGGAACGTTTTTCTCCAGTACAAGAGGGTTGAGGATATATGGAACTTTGAAGCTCTAAAATTCGTAGCTGTTAAGAACTTCCTATTTCCTGCGGTTTACCTGGTGTTTTTAAAGTTGGTTCCCATTCCTAAGAAGATAGCGCTGATATTCCTCCTTGAGGCAGCTGCACCTCCGGTCACAGTTATACCGCTTATCACTGAGCGCGCTAATGGTAATCACGCTATAGTTAACCAATATCTCCTGTACAGTTTCATCCTCTCTGTGATATCTATTCCCACCTCTGTGAGTGCTTTTGAGAAGCTCTTCCATTAAGGTCCCTATGGAAAAGTGGGCGGGACAGGACTTGAACCTGTGACCTCCTGCTTGTGAAGCAGGCGCTCTAACCTCTGAGCTACCCGCCCAGCGATAAATATACTTCCCCTTCTTTGCCCTAAGTTCCTTCATGGTTACTGATTTAGTAGATGCCTTTTAAGTCTCCCTCTATTAGCCCCTTTGACTCCAGGTATAGCTTAACCTCATTATATAGTTTAGGGTAATCCTCTAGTTGTGGAAGGATTTCCTTAGCCATCTCTCTAGCTTTGGATATTATCTCCACATCCCTTATGGGATCTAGTAATTTGAAATCCCAGTAACCATGTTGTCTCTGACCAATGACCTCACCAGGTCCTCTGATCTCTAGGTCTTTTTGAGCGATAGAGAAGCCATCAGAGTATATCTCTAGCGCCTTGAGCCTCTCTATAGCTTTGGGGTTCTTAGGTGAAGCGACAAATATCGCGTAGGACTGCTTATCTCCTCTACCCACTCTTCCCCTGAGCTGATGGAGTTGGGCGAGTCCGAATCTGTCAGCGTTGAGTACCATCATAACAGTTGCCGTGGGGACATCCACGCCTACCTCTACTACGGTCGTTGATACTAGAACTTGAAGGTCTCCTTCTCTAAAGGCTCTGATGATCTCCTCTTTCTCCTGGGAGCTCATCTTACCGTGTAATATCCCTACCTTAAAGTCCGGAAAGACCTCTTCTTTTATGTACTTGGCCTCTTCCATGACTGTTCTCAGAGCTTGGCTGGATTCATCTATTGCGGGGCATACTATGTACGCTTTCTCTCCCTTCTCTATGAGCTCTCTTATAAACTGGTATGCCTCGTTGAGCCTCTTAAATGGTATGACCTTAGTTTTCACTGGTTTCCTACCTGGTGGCATCTCATCTATTATAGATAGATCTAAATCTGCGTACACTGTCATGGCTAACGTTCTAGGTATCGGTGTAGCGGTTAAAACTAGTAGATGTGGTGTCTCTCCTTTAGAGTATAATTTCGCTCTCTGTTCAACACCGAACTTGTGTTGTTCATCTATTACTACTAAGGCTAATCTCTTGAACTTAACGTTTTCTGAGATTAGCGCATGAGTACCTACTACTAGATCTACCTCTCCTCTCTCTGCTCGCTCTTTAACCTCCCTCTTCCTCTTCTCAGGTATCCTACCTGTTAAGAGCTCAACCTTAACCCCAAGTGGCTCTAGATATTTCTTAAAATTCTGAAAGTGTTGGTTGGCTAGAACCTCAGTCGGTGCCATTACTGAAGCTTGCCAACCATGTTTAACGATAACCGCTACTGCAGCTGCAGCGACAACCGTCTTACCTGATCCTACATCTCCTTGTACTAACCTTTTCATCGGTGATAGGCTAGCCATATCTCTTAGTATCTCTGAGATAACCCTCTCCTGAGCGCCTGTCAGCTTAAAGGGGAGGGTCTCCTTAAACCTATTCAGTAATTCCTCCGAGAAGTCTAGGTCTATAACATATCTGTTCTCCTCAGGTGAGGAGGTTATGGATTGGATAGCTAACTGTGGGATAAAGGCCTCTTGGAAAGCTAACCTGTACTTGGCTATTTTTAGGAGATCCCAATCTATGGGGACATGGATTAGAGCTAGGCTCTCCCTCAGCTCTAATAACCCTAGCTTGTCTCTCAGCTCTTCTGGGAGAGGATCTTCTAGGTGGGGCAGTACGTTTTGGAGAGCCTGTATAACTAGTTTCCTGATGAAGTTCTGAGTTATCCCCTCTGTTAGTGGGTAAACCGGAATTATTCTATCGAATACATCCGATCTCTCTTTATAAGTCCACTCTTCAGGTATAACCTGAAACTCTCCCCTGAACTTATCCACTCTACCATAGACCTTCAGCTTCATTCCTTTTCTTATTACTCTCGTTATGAAAACTTGATTGAAGAAGACTAACCACCCATAATCCCCTGAGGTGTCTTTGACAGGAAACTTTACTATTGATTTACCGCTTGAGGTGTCGTTTAGCTCTGGGGAGCCAATGACCTCTAAACGAAGGTATCCAGAGAGGCCCAGTAATTCCTTAAAAGGTTTAGGCTCTCGCCTGTCAATGTACTTCCTGGGATATAGATATAGGATATCCTCTAACTTGTATATTCCTAGTTTCCTCAGCTTCTCTGCTGTTCGCCTCCCTATACCTTTGAGTAGGGTGATATCTCCATCGGGTGGAAGCCCTTGGCTTTTAGAAAGATCCTCTATTCGTTTCCTAAGAGGCCTTAGCTTGATCTGGATTTCTTCTAAATCAATTAATTGTAGCTCACTTTTAGAGGTTTCACTTAAACTCTCAGTGATTTTATCTGAGGAGCTTTTTATTAGTTTAAGGAGGTTCTCGCAACCTGTCTCTAGCTCAGAGAGAAGCTCCTGCCTATTAACTCTACTTCCCTTATCGTAGTAAAGGGAGATTTTCGTGAGCGTCATCAGAACAGATGATAGAGCAGCTCTAATATCTGTTGGTAACTGAGGAGAGGATGATAGAGATTTCAGCTGTCTCTCCCACTTAGAGGCTAAACCGCCTATCCCCCCGAAAACGCTGGAGTTTGAGTAGTTTAATCTCTTCTCTTTATCTAGGATCTTAAGTATATCGCTTAACACTTTAGATAATTTATCAGTTTCTTGAAGAGTTACCAGAGGTTTTCACCTCTATAGTAATTATCAATTATTTCTTAACTTTTAGCTTAACTTTTACTTCACCAAACTCTGGTAAGTTCAAGGTTAGCTCACTGTTATTGAGG
>JALUEN010000129.1 GCA_027052755.1 bacterium
AATTAATCTGTAACAAACATTTCTACAGCTCTGAAGATAACCTTAAGCTTCCCCTTTCTCTTTCTTCTCCTTAATTGCCTGGAGAGCCCATACCAGCTTAGCGATGATGTTGTTGAGGGCCCATACGAAGTTGGTTATTGGAGCCTTCATCGTAGCTAAGGTGGTAGCGATCATTACCTCCTTAGGTGGTAGCTTAGCTATCTCTATCACCTGCTCAGCTGTGATCACCTTATTAGGTGGCATTACTCCGAACTTAGGCTTAGGAAGTCGCTCCTTAACACCGAAGTTCCTCCTGAGGTATCCCCAGAACTTCTCAACGGTTTTCATTACCTCCACTGGGTCATCGTAGGCGAATATCCATAGGTTAGGACCTCTGAAGTGTTCGTCATCTACGTTCAGGTTAAGCTCCTTCAAGGCTAACCTAGAAAGTGTGTTCTTAGCTACGTAAACACTACCGCCCTTCTCCGCTAGCGTCATCCTTAGCTGTGTAAAGTCGTTCACTGTGAGAGAGGTCTCCCTAGTCCCCAACTGAAACTGAGCAAAAACTGCCAGCTGAGCCTTTGACAGGTTCTCCTTTATCTTCTCAATAACCGCTCTCTTCTCCGGTCTAATCTTCTTAGGGAAGCCTTCCCTCTTAGCAGTGATAGCCATCTCCGGCACCTCCTCCCGGTAAATCTATATGTATTTTAGAAGACCATCTGAGCGATCTTCTTCTGTAGTGATTGAGGATTGATCTTAACGCCTGGTCCCATAGTCGGGGAAATGGTAACGCTCTGCAGGTACTGACCTTTAGCAGCTGGAGGCTTAGCTCTCAGGATAGCTCTTATAACGGTGTACAGGTTCTCCAGGAGCTGCTGCTCAGTGAACGATGCCTTACCTATTGGTACGTGAATGATACCATACCTGTCAACCTTGAACTGGATCTTACCCTTCTTCAGCTCCTCTATTATCCTACCTATATCTTGCCCAACCGTACCAGCCTTAGGGCTAGGCATCCTAGGACCGAGTATCCTACCTAGGTTCCTACCGATAAGTGGCATCATATCTGGGGTAGCCACGATCACGTCAAAGTCAGAGAACCCCTTTTTAATCTCCTCTATGAGATCTTCAGCACCTACTATGTCAGCACCAGCCTTCCTAGCCTCTTCAGCTTTATCTCCCTTAGCGAAAGCGAGGATCTTAGGCACCTTACCTGTACCATGAGGAAGCACAACCGTTCCCCTAACGGTCTGATCGCTTCTCTTAGGGTCTATACCTAGTTTGACAGCTAAATCTATGGTCTCGTCAAACTTAGCGGTAGCCAGCTCCTTAACGAGCTTAACAGCCTCCTCAGGCTCGTATAGCTTGTATCTATCATACTTCTCCAGTAAAGCTCTGTACCTCTTGCTCCTCTTCTTCGCCATCACCTATACCCCCCTTACCATTTTTAAAGCTCTACCTCTACGCCCATGTTCCTAGCCTGACCTGCTATGATCCTTATAGCTTTCTCCATATCGTTAGTGTTCAGGTCAGGCATCTTGATCTTAGCAATCTCCTCAAGCTGTTTCCTAGTGAGCTTCCCGATCTTGTTCTTCAGCGGGTTATCGCTACCTTTCTCAAGGCCTAGCTGTTTGAGGATAAGCTCAGATGTTGGAGGGGTCTTAGTAACTATCTCAAAAGACCTATCCTCCTTGATGTAGACTATGGCTGGGACGGTCATACCGGCGAACTTAGCGGTCTTAGCGTTGTAGGCCTTACAGAACTCCATCAAGTTAACACCGTACTGTCCCAGCATTGGACCCACTGGGGGGGCAGGGGTAGCTTTACCAGCCTCAAGGTAAAGCCTCACCTTAGCGACATACTTCTTCTTTGGCATATTCAAACGCCTCCTTTCGGGTTTCTCTACCCTCCCTCCCTCTCAGGGAGGTGAGAGAACGCTAGTTATTGTTTCTCTAAGTGAGCGAAATCTATCTCTACAGGGGTATCCCTACCGAACAGGTTTATCAGCACCTTAGCCTTACCCTTCTCCAGGTCAACCTCCTCAACTATACCGAATGAGTCCTTAAATGGTCCAGAGACAATCTTAACCTGATCTCCGGACTTAAACTCTACCTTCTTAGTAGGCATCTTACCCTCTAGTATAGGTTGGATGCTCTTGAACTCAGTCTCAGAGATAGGCATAGGTCTCCCACCAGGGCCAACGAAACCCGTTACACCCTGAGTTCCCCTAACCACCTTCCACGTATCGTTATCAAGTACCATTTTTATAAATATGTAGCCTGGGAATATACGTTTATAGGAAACCTTCTTCCTACCGTGGTGTATCTTAACTATCTCCTCCTTAGGGATTATTATCTTCTCAACCTTATCCTCTAGCCCAAAGCTCCTTATCCTCCTCTCTAAGAGTTCCTTAACTTTCTCCTCATGACCTGACATAGTGTGAATTATATACCACTTAGGTTCCCCACCTGAGGTAGTAGGAAAATCCAATATCAAACCTGAGACATCTGTTTCCTCAAGCGTCCCACTAGAACTATCCTCTCTCGTAGGGGCTTTAGAGTCCATCAGTTTCTCCTCTTGCCTTTCTCTATCATTAGCCACTAGTCATCCCCCCTCGTAAAAATTCACAGAAAGACTAAAAACACCACTTAAGGGTAGTATTCTTTTATTTAAAAATAGCTCCTCCTATTGAAGGTCAAAATAATCAGCATCAAGAATAAGAGATTTGGAGCCTCTTATGAAGGGGCCCCAAGAGATAGAGTAACGACACCTAAGTTCAGAGGAGGGGTATATTATGACAACTAGTTTAAGGGACCAGGTTATAGAGGTTATCAAGCGAGTGATTGATCCAGAGGTGGGAATGGACCTCTGGTCAATGGAGACGATAGAGGACTTAGAGGTGAGTGAAGAGGAGAAAGAGATATCTCTTAAGTTCAGACCTACTTCTCCCTTCTGCCCCCTAGGTGCTCAGCTAGCCTTCGTCCTGAAGGACACACTGAAAAAGAGCTTTCCTAAATACAAGATAGATGTTAAGGTAACCGGCCACTTACAGGAGGATATCATTAACAAAGCACTTGAGAAATACGGTGAGGAAACCACCGAGGAAAAGGCAGAGGAGACAACGACTCAATAGGGGGAATGAGATATGTCTATCAAGGAGAAGTTCCAAGAGCTTCTAGAAAGGTTAAATGAGATTCAGAGATTAGATTTTGCAGTTAACCTGCTTCACTGGGACCTAGAGACGTACATGCCCCCCAAGGGAAGCGAGAGCAGGAGCAAGGTCATAGCCACAGTCTCAACGATAGCCTTCCAAAAGTTCATCTCAGATGAGATGGGGAAACTCCTTGAGGATATTCTCTCCTCCGAGGATTTTAAGGAACTAGATCCCCTATCCCAAGCAATAGTCAAGGTAACCCACAGAGACTACAAGAGGAGGAAAGCTATACCACCTAAGTTACACCACGAGTTCCAGGAAACCACAGCACGAGCTCAGGTAGCCTGGAGAGAAGCCAGAGCTAAATCAGATTACAAACTATTTCAACCCCACTTAGAGAAGGTGCTGAAGCTCTCAAGGGAGATAGCGGACCTTATCGGTTATGATACGGAGAGATA
>JALUEN010000130.1 GCA_027052755.1 bacterium
TACCAGGGAAATCCGCTATAGGTATAGAGGTCCCCAATCGCCAGGTGGAACCAGTGTACTTAGCTGAGCTCCTAGCCAGCGACGAGTTTCAAGAAAGCGACGCAAACCTACCCCTAGCGATTGGTAAAGACATCTCCGGTAACATCATTATCGGAGATCTAAGCAAGATGCCTCACCTACTCATAGCTGGAGCTACCGGCTCAGGTAAAACCGTGTGTATAAACTCAATAATCGTGAGCTTAATCTACAAGCTAACACCAGAACAGGTACAGCTTATACTGATAGACCCTAAGATGGTTGAGTTAGTTCTTTATGAGGACATCCCTCATTTAGTAGAGCTATCCACAGATGTGCAGAGAGCGCCTAAGGTATTGAGGGGAGCGGTTCTGCTGATGGAGGAGAGGTATAAGATGTTCAGTAAACACAAGGTGAGGAATATAACAGAGTATAACTCGGTAGCTGACAGTCCCCTACCCTATATAGTCATAGTTATAGACGAGCTGGCTGACCTGATGATGACATCAGCCAACTCAGTGGAGACGAGCATAGCGAGGTTAGCACAGCTAGCGCGAGCAGCAGGTATCCACTTAATAGTAGCAACTCAGAGACCATCAGTTAATGTCATAACGGGTATAATTAAGGCGAACATTCCATCAAGGATAGCCTTCGCTGTAGCTAGCCAGGTGGACTCAAGGGTGATCATAGATCAAGCAGGGGCAGAGAACCTCATCGGTAGAGGTGATATGCTCTACTGGCCCATAGGAGCACCACGTCCCATCAGGGTTCAGGGCGCTTACGTAGGCTTGAAGGAGATAGAGGCAATAACTGAGTTCTGGAGGAGACAGAAGAAGCCATCTAACTTAGCCCAGCTAACCATCGTAGAGGAACCATCTGGAAGCGCGGGTGAGATAGAGAGCGATGAGGATAAGGCACTGATTAAGGAAGCGATAAGGGTAATACTGATGGAGAAAAAGGCATCAACAACATTGCTTCAGAGGAGGTTGAAGATAGGTTTTGCTAGAGCTGGTAGGTTAATGGATACCTTAGAGCAGATGGGAGTAGTAGGTCCTCAAGAAGGTAGTAAGCCTAGGAAGATCTTAGTAGATGAGAGCTTCTTGGAGACCTTAGAGGGAAGAGAAATCCAGAGCTAGTTTCTCGTCCTTATACACCTAGAGGATATTTTGACTTTAAACAAGAATATTTAAAATGTATTTTATTTTTATTAATTAAGACCCTGCCAAAACCTGGAGGTGACTATCAGTGAGGTCTAAGTTAGTGGGAATCTTTGCTCTTCTCGCCCTCCTCGTGATAGGATCATCTCTGGTGATATTTGGAGCCTCCTATAAGTACTACTTCACAGGGAGAGAGGAGAACAACTTGAGGAAAGCTGTTCTAAAGTTCAATCTATCCAGTGATAAGAGCGTGATGACCGGTGAGCTGAAGGTAACCCCTTACTGCTCCAGTAGCGTGGTAGCTACTGGTGGGGAGCTATCGTTTAATCTGAGGTTCACCCCTGACGGTTATTACAGTGGAAGGTATCAGGGACACAAACTTATCTGCAAAGATGTTCGCTTTGGGCGAATAGGGATCGGAGCGAAGACATCTGGTACGATGAAAGTTAGGAAGAAGAAGATAAGGGGAACATATTACCTAGAAGTTGAGCTAGTCTCTCAGGGGAGGAATAGATACCTGTTCCCTGGAAAGGGGAAGATCCCGTTTTAACGGTTTTTGACTATCAGAGGAACATCTCATTAATAGCATCCTGGCTCAGGTCCTCCTTAACCTCATCTCGTCTAGTAGCCCAGATTGGCATGGGGAACTTGATGAGAACTGGTACGGGACAGTCAGGTTGGGAGACGATCATCCTTCCCGGTTTGAGGATTGTGGCCCTCTGCCTGGTAACCGGAGACATATAGTGGTATATAGGTTTCTGTACCTCAGCAGGATCCATTCTTCCGACCACTTTCAAGGAGGAGTTAGCTAGTATCCTTGGCTCAACCTGGCTAGCGGTCTGCTGAGCTCCGATAAGTATCAAGCCAAGGGATCTCCCCCTCTCAGCGATATCTACCAGGATATCCTTAAATGGTGTATAGCCATCTGAAGGAGCGTATTTATTGAGCTCATCTATCAACACGAAAACTATCGGTTCAGTTTTTCCTCTCTCTATCTTCTCAAGGTACAGGTTATAGAGGACTGAGGCTATAACAAAGCTCTGGGCTTTAGATGAGAGGCTGTGTACGTCAACCACAATTAGATCACCTTCTCGGAAATCAGGAGGTGTTAACTTAGGGTTCACTAATCTATTAAGCTCATCCTTGAGCTTCTCAAACCTCCTCAGCAGTGCTCGTATTGTGTTCGTGCTCTCATCCTTAGGTAGGAGGTACCTGTTCTTTGAGTCAAGCTCAGATTCTAAGGCATCGTAAAGGTCCTTGAGATCGCTTAAGGTATATCCGCTTTTAAGGGTTATGGTCTTAGGCTTTGGATTTCTCTCAAGCTCTCTCTCCGCTGACAGAGCTAACCTCTCCGTTATGTAGTTCACCAGTCTGGAAACACCCTCAGGTAAATTACGCTCGTCCACAAAGAGAAAGCGAAATAGTCTCTCCCTTGCGAACTGGAAGATATTCCAACCGTAAACCTTCACATTCCTGAGGAGCGAGGTATCAACATCTGGTTCAGGAGTATCAATGAACAGGGTGCCTGATTTCGGAGGAGCGTATATCTGGACGTTTTTGAAACCCTCGGCTTCCAGAGGATCAACCCCTAACTTCCTCCACATCTCCCTATTCCTGAGTCTTATCTCCATCTCTGCTTTGTTATCAGTATCCTCTAGAAGTTTAGCGTTCTTGTAGCCCATGTATAGGAGGTCCTCACCTTTAACGTTGAAAACCATTCCCTTGTAGTTCCTGAGCTTAGCGTGTTTAGAGTTAAATATTGAGTACATTAAGAAGGTAGCGTAAGAGGTCTTCGTAGCAACTCCGGATATCCCGGTGATTGAGACATGAGCTCCTTTCCTGCCATCAAGGAATTCCAGGTTAACGTAGAAAACCTCTCCATTAGGCAGCAACCCAGCGGGGACCTTGTTATCACCCATAGCATCAAAGTAGAAAGCTTTCTCCACATCCTCTTTAGAGGCTTTGAAAACCTTATCTCCAGGGGCAGGAGGTAGGAACGCGTCCTCAGGCTCTATACGGGTAACCGTTACCTTAGCTATCCATGAGGCTAGAGCTGGTAGTTTCTTCTCGCTGTAAAGCTTAGAGTCTATCGCGTACTTTGAATCCTCAAGGTACCGTTCCATATCCGTGATAACCCCGTAGAACTTCACCTCACCATACTGGGGGACATTTGTCCTCACGAGAACGACCTCATCAAGGACAGCCACTTTCCCCTCCCCTTCAAGGAGAGCGAACCAGAACTCAAGCGGAGTTGCTGATCTATTTCCAATGATCACTCCTAGGAGTTCCTCTGATCGCTCTTGATCTCGCACTTGACACCCCTCCTATGAGAGACTCAAGAAAGTCATCCTGAGATAGTAGAGTTAGGCAAAATTTAATCTAATTCCTCTAATATTAA
>JALUEN010000131.1 GCA_027052755.1 bacterium
GATAGTGAGTTTAGGTTAGTTGCTAGCAGTATAGCGGAGATATCCTCAGAGCCTTCCAGGATCATCTTTCTAATGGAGGAGGTGAGCTTTTCTGAGATCACAATTTTCACAGGAATTTCTTTAGAAGTTTTTATATCTCTGGAGTTTAGGGGTTTTATCTCCAGGTTCATCTCATCTTTTAGCTGATCTATTACCTCAGTTAAGCTATCATCTTTGAGGTTATAGTACACACAGATCAATCTGTCTTTTAAAGCACTGCTCCCTTGCTCTAACTCTCTTGATAACACTTTTAACTCCTCCTTGTTAAAATTGTTACCATAGATAATTTTAGAAAAGAAATGGCTCAAAAGGTTTAAAAAAATGTAAATTTTTTTATTAAAACGGTTAACCTTCGGAGGCCCTTCATCACTAATATAGACTTTTCTTAAAGTAATATTTAAAGATCTATTGAGCTGATCCTTGACTTTTTCAGGATTTGGATTAAAATTGTTACTTGGATGGAATATTAGGTTAAGGAGGGATTAAGATGAGAGGTGGAAGGGTTTTTAAGGTTTTATTTGATGGAGAGAGCTTTAAACCGCTAGAGCCTGTGGAGGGCTTAGAGAGAGGTAAGGAATATGTTGCTCTCTTCTTCGTAAGCGATACTGAAACGCTAGCTGACCTTGAGCAATCTAAGGGAGATGGAATAGAGAGTTTCGCTGATATCAACGACTTCCCCTTTGTTAAGCTTAGAGGGGTTTTACCTGATGAGGGAGATGAACTAGAGGATTTAGAGCGGTATGCGATCGTAAAAAGAATCTCCTATTAGGAATCTCAATAACTTAGGTTAATCCCCTTTAATCTGTACTTATGAGGAAATATCAACATATTAGCGAATTTTTTAAATAGAAGAAAAGAGCAAGGAGTGTGAGGCTATGACTAGGATATTGGGAATTGATCTTGGGACCACTAACTCAGTTATGGCAGTAGTAGAAGGGGATAAGCCTATAGTCATACCTAACGCTGAGGGGGATTACCTCACACCCTCTGTTGTTGGGTTCACGAAGACTGGTGAGAGGTTAGTTGGTAAGTTAGCGAAGAGACAAGCAGTTGCAAACCCTGAGAGAACAGTTATCTCCATAAAGAGAAAGATGGGAACTGATTACAAGGTTAAGATTGATGATAAGGAGTACACTCCTCAGGAGATATCAGCTATGATTCTACAGAAGCTTAAACTGGACGCGGAAGCTTACCTGGGGGAGACCATATCTAAAGCTGTTATAACCGTTCCCGCTCACTTTGATGATGCTCAGAGACAGGCAACGAAAGATGCTGGAACTATCGCTGGACTAGAGGTGGTTAGGATACTTAACGAGCCTACTGCAGCTGCTATCGCTTACGGGTTGGATAAGCAGGATAGGATGGAAAAGATCCTAGTCTTTGACTTAGGTGGTGGTACCTTTGATGTCTCCATCCTGGAGATAGGTGGAGGAGTTTTTCAGGTTATATCCACTGCTGGAGATAACTACCTAGGTGGAGATGACTGGGATCAGAGGATAATTGACTGGATGATAGAGGAGTTCATGAACGAACACGGTATAGACCTCAGGCTGGATAGGAGAGCTCTTCAGAGGCTTAAGGAGGCAGCGGAACAGGCCAAGATAGAGCTATCAACTAAGCTGAAGACAACGATAAAACTTCCCTTTATCGCTGCGGATGCAACTGGCCCTAAACACCTTCAGCTGGAGCTAACTAGGAAGAAGTTCGAGGAGATGACTAAGGACTTGGTGGAGAGGCTTGAGGGACCTGTTAAGAGAGCTCTTGAGGATGCAGGTTTGACACCTGCTCAGATAGATAAAGTTATCCTAGTGGGTGGTTCCACTAGGATGCCAATGGTTCAGGAGATGGCTAGAAAGCTCCTCAGGAAGGAACCCTTGAAGGATATAGATCCGGATAAAGTTGTGGCAATGGGCGCAGCGCTTCAAGCTGGTATCATCGGCGGAAAAGTTAAGGAGATGGTGCTGCTTGACGTGGTATCGCTATCGTTAGGAGTGGAGACAGCTGGAGGAGGTTTCGTGAAGATCATCCCTAGGAACACTCAGATACCAGTTAAGAAAACCAAGATATTCACTACCGTAGCTGATGGACAGACCTCTGTGGAGATACACGTGCTACAGGGAGAACGTGAATTAGCGAAGTACAATAAGTCCCTGGCTAGGTTTGAGCTAACCGGTATCCCACCAGCCCCTAGGGGAGTGCCTAAGATAGAAGTTACATTTGAGATAGATCAGGACGGTATCTTACATGTTTCCGCTAAGGACTTAGCTACAGGTAATAAACAGACGATTATCGTTCACAGCTCACTGCACCTGAGTAAGGAAGAGGTAGAGAGGATGGTCCAAGAGGCTCAGAAGTACGCTGAGCAGGACGCTAAGATAAGAGAACAACAGCTTCTGATAACTAGAGCTAACGTGGAGATAGATATCGCTGAGAAGGTGCTGAGAGAATACGGTGATAGGGTACCGGAGAAGCTGGTAACTAGGTGTAGGGAAGCTCTGGAGCAGGTTAGATTATCCCTTAACTCTAGGGACTTTGAGAGACTGAAGAAAGATGTAGAGGAGCTGAGGATGGCCACATACGCTATAACCACTGAGCTGTATAATATAATGGAGAAGGATATGCAGATGCAGGAGCTTCAGAAGAGCATGGGAGAGGGAGTAGATAGCTCAATACTTCAGGAACTTCAGAATGTTAGCAAGGATGATATTCTCAGCTGGTTTAAGAAGAAAGGATAACACGGGAGGATAATAACTCTTGGGGCTTAGGGTTCTATTCCTCAGTTTCCTAACCGCATTAGGTGTGCTACTTGTGGTTCTACTACTCTCTGTATCCATGACTTTCTCCTTGTATAAGGTTATTGGCGAGTTTAGAGCTATACAGAGGATGCTCTCTTCTCCGCTTAAGTCCTTTAATGAAAAGGTTTTTAGGGATCTGAAAGGCAAGGCTATAGCTGTTCCCGGAACGCTTGAGAGGGTAGAACCTAATTCCTTGACCCTGAGGCTTGAGGACGGTGATGAGTTAACTCTCAAGTTTCAAAGTGGAGGACGATTCTCTGAGAAGGTGAGGAACCTGAGACCAGGAGCAAACTTGATAATAATCGGGAAGGTAACTAAGTACCACGCAGGTAGTCGCCTACTCTATATTGAGGAGACAGCCTATCCTCCAGTTCTACTTGGATCGCCTTTAGAACAACTGAAGCTCTTCAGGGATAGGGAACGCTTAGCTATATCACTTCTGAGACTTACAGTTTTTATATCTCTTGCGGTTCTAATACTTGGACTAATATTGGTTAAGTGGTTTAAGAACTTCCTTAAGAAGGTAAAGCAGATGACTCTTGAGCTGAGGAGAAGCGCAGAGGATATAAAGAGAACACAGGTCTTAAGAGGGCTTTATAAGAATATGTATAATTAAAACCTTGCTGATAGATTAGATGTGATATGAGGTAGATAAATGGGAGGGGATAGGATGAACT
>JALUEN010000132.1 GCA_027052755.1 bacterium
TATATAGGCTGTCCGTTCTGGTCAACTATCTTATCTATAGTAGTGGGCTGAATATAAACCCCATCGTTAGCTATAACTGATATAGCTTTCGCCATATCTATAACTTTCACCTCAGAGCTACCGAGTGCCAGAGATGGGTAAGGTTTCAACTCAGTGGTAATCCCCATAGCCTTCGCCAATGTTATGATCTTATCCAATCCTATCTCCATAGCCAATCTAACGGCAACGGTGTTCCTAGAGAGTCTCAGAGCATCCTGAAGGGTTATCTCCCCCATGTACTTGTTATCCCAGTTACGAGGCGAATAAATCTGACCGTTGGGGAGCTTTATCTCTATCTTCTCATCTTTCACTGGGGTATCTGGTCTGTATCCCTCTAAAACAGCTGCTGTATAGACGAATATCTTGAAGGCAGATCCAGGTTGTCTAAGGGCCTGCCAAGCCCTGTTGAACTGATCGCTCTGGGAGAACTTATACCCACCTATAATAGCTCTTATCCTCCCAGTACCGTTTTCAATGACCACTAGAGCGGATTGATGAGCATTAGACCAGCGCAAGTTCTCATCTATTACCTTCTGAACTATACTCTGAGCTTTCCTCTGGAGCGATATATCCAAGGTGGTGTGAACCTCCACGCCAGCCCTCATAAGAGTGTCCACGTTAAACCTCTGAAGTAGCTCATGTATTACGTATAAAGTGAAGTAAGGGTATTTGTAGGTGTGAAACTCCATTCTCCTCTTAGCGAACTTCAACTTAGCTTTGAGAGCGGATTCATATTCACCTTTAGTTATAAATCCCAGCTCGTACATTCTCCTGAGGACGTATTCCTGCCTCTCCTTAGCCATCTTATAGTTAACGAAGGGGTTATACTCGCTAGGAGCTGGCAGAAGTCCTATAAGCATAGCTCCTTCAGGGAGCGTTAGATCCTTAGCGTGTTTCCCAAAGTAAGTCTCCGCTGCAGCCTCTATACCGTATGCTCCCTCTCCAAAGTAAACCAAGTTAAGATACATCTCCAGTATCTCGTCCTTAGAATACTGTCTCTCAATCTGAAGTGCCAGGATAGCCTCCTTAATCTTTCTCTCAATAGAGACCTCGCTGGTTAGAAAGAGCTGACGAGCTAACTGTTGAGTTATGGTGCTCCCACCTTGAACAACCTTCTTGTGCTGTAAGTTAGCTACCAAAGCCCTTAAAACAGCTATGAAGTCCACACCGTGATGTTCGTAAAACCTAGAGTCCTCACTAGCTATAAGCGCTAACCTGACATGTTTCGGGATCTCAGCAAGTGGGACCCATCGCCTGTTCTGTCTGTAGAGCATACCTATTACCCTACCATCAGAGGAGTATATAACAGTAGTTTGAAGCGGTCTATACTTTCCCAGGTCATCTATAGAGGGTAAGTTATTGGAAAAGCTAGCAATAATCCCTATAATGAAGAAAGATACTCCTAAAGTTAGGATAAACAGAGCTAGGAGAATATTATAGAGAACTCTCAGCATCGCTATGCCCCCATTTTTATGTATTCTATTGGCTTAGGGCTCACACCTCTAGAAGAGGGAGCGCTTAGAACCAGCTCCCCACAGCGTCGCCTTTATAAAACCTCATAAATATGGGTAGGATAGCGAGAAATATCAACAATACGAGGAATCCCATACCTATCATTATAATAGGCTCTAGGAGAGAGCTTAACACTTTTATCTTAAGATCAACATCCTCCTCAAGCAATTTCACAGCGTACCTAAAGCTTCCACCTAGATGTCCGCTCTCCTCTCCCACCTTTACTAAAGCTATGACATATTTTGGTAAGATTTTTTCATGTTCCTCTACTACAGAGCTAATAGACTCTCCTCTTACCAAAGCACCGTGAATATCCTCTAGGAGATTCCCCAAAGGTCCCTTGAACTTATCCCTTAGGATCCTTATCCCTGTCTCCAGGGATACACCTGAGGCGTATAGGTTATCCAAGCTGTAGAAGAGCACTATCAGGTCATATCTCAGAAGGATTCTACCTAAAAAGGGTATCTTATACTTAAAGCCCACGATCCACTCAGGTTCCAGCTTAAATATGAGCAAGGTCAGGATATAAATGATAACGAAGATGAGCGACAGGGTAATGAGGAATGATGGAGTGAGCAAACTTCCCAAAAACTTAGCAAAAGCGAAGAAGTAAGCAGACCACCCCTTCGGCACTCCCAGGTGCTCTAACATAGGGAACACGAATTTCACGAAAATTCCAAAGATAACAACCATCATTATAAATAGTATGAAGGGGTATTGTATAGCAGATATCAGCTTAGTTCTGAGCTTCTCCTTCTCCTCAAGGTACCTAGCAGCCATCTTAAGCTGAGATGAGAGCTCGCCGGTAAACTCACCTATCTGAACTAGCTTAATGATAACTGGTTCAAATATCCAAGGAAACTTAGCTAAAGCTTTATAAAGGGACGAGCCGTTAATCAGATACGTAGCGATGTTCTCCAAAGCCCTAGCCATCTTAGGGCTTGAGGAAGCTGCTATCCCCCTTATACTTGATATAATAGGAATTCCTTGAGAAAACGAGAACGATAGCGCCTCTAGGAAAACAGCCACCTCTCTAGTTGATACCCTAGTAGTTAAGTAGTTGGATAACAGTTCAAACAGCTCATAGACTTTAGCTAGCCTCTCCTCTATGTTAAAATCCTTCCCCTGGCGCTCCACTATCTTAAACGGCTGCTTAGATCCCTTTTTTAAACTCGCAGAGCTAGTAGAAGTATTGCTAGAACTGACCTTTCTCCTCTCCTTCCAGCTAGTAGCCCTCATGATCTGTTTCTCTCCAATAGCAAAGCTCTACCTCCCACTATCATAATCAGGGTTATCCTCATCATCGGAAACATCTCTAGGTTCCTCCAAATCCTCAGCTTCTATCTCATCCATCAGCTGGTCAGGGTAAGAGAGATCCTTGCTTATATCTATATCCTCCTCTTCAGCTTCAGATATCCTCTCTGCCTCCTCAAGCTCATCATATATCTTCCTCAGCTGTCCTTGAATAAAGCTCTCCAGCTCACTCTCATCTAAAGCCATCAGCGAGGCTATCTCCTCCTCGGTAGGTTCCTCATCCAGATCCTCTTCAGTGATCTCCTCATCAAGCTCCTCAGCCTCCCCCTCCAACTCCTCATCAAGCTCAGGAGATAGCTCATGAGAGAGCTCATTAATGAGCTCATCTGTATCCTCCAGCGAAGTCAACGCATCCATAAACTCGCCCTCTAAAGCCTCCAGCTCAGTAACTAGGTCCATGACCTTCGCCTGCCAGACCTCCAAACGCTGAATTAGCTCCTCTAGCTCCATTCCCTCCTTAAGCTCACCCACTAACCCCCTCAGCTCCGCCGATAGAAAGTCTAAAGCTCTCAGCTTCTCCTTAAAAGCCTCAGTTAGAGCTGATAGTACCTTGTCATCATCAAATACTCCTGGGAAACCATCAAATAAAGATAGAAGTTTTCCAACCATCAGAGAGATGTTATTAGCATAGACG
>JALUEN010000133.1 GCA_027052755.1 bacterium
CTTGTGGGGGTTTACTTTCAAAGCCTCCTCAAGGTACCTAACGGCTTCTTCGTAGTCTCTCCTCTTAAGGTTTATCAACCCGAGGTAATACCTAGAGTGTAGATCCTTAGGGTTGAGGTTAGCTGCTTTCCTGAAAGCCTTTAGAGCGGTTTCCTCATCTCCGGTTTTAAAGCTTAGTAATCCTAGGTTGAAAGCTAGCTGAAAATTATCACTCTTTAGCTGGAAAGCCTTCAGCGCCATCTCTTTAGCTTCCTGATATCTCCCTATCCTCTCGTAAGCGATAGAGAGCTTATAGTAAGGCTCCCACTCAAGAGGTCTAAGCTTTATCAATTTATTTAAGATCTCAATACTTTCCTTCCAGTTACCCTCAAAAGTTAATATTTCCGCTAACTCAGAGATAACCTCGTAGGAGTTAGGATTAGATCTAAGAGCTTCTCTGAAAGCCTCCTTAGCTTTCTGATAGTCATAGAACTCCTTATAACACAAGCCCAAGTAGTAGTAAGCCTGCCAGTTTAAAGCACTAGCCTTCACTGCTCTACTCAAGACATCAATAGCCTTTTCAAAGTTTCCCTGAAGGTAATAGGTTCTACCTAAAGTTAATAGAGCATAGTAGAACTTGGGAGCTATCTCAACCGCTTTCTGAAGGTGTCTAACCGCTAGAGCTAAGGCTTTCTGCTTAAGGTAGATAAAACCTAGAATAAAGTGAGCCTTCTCATTATGATTATTAAGCCTCAAAGACTCCCTAAGTGAGTCTATTGCTGATCTATAATCAGAGCTCATAACCTCCGATAATCCCTTTAAATAAAGTATAAAAGCATTATTAGGGGTTATCCTTAAGGCTTCAGTAAAGATATCCTTAGCTTTCTCTGTCTCCCCTATTAAAGCCCTAGCTAACCCAAGGGGTGCCAGTAGAGCTCCAGAGGAAAGCGCTAACTCAACTTGCGATCTGTAAGAATTTAGTGATTCATTAAAAACCCCTATGAGGAACTTGTCCGTCAGAGATGGTAAATACTCCTTAGGAGGCGTGGAAGTTAAGTAGTTGAAGATGTATTCCTCAAAATACTTAGTCGCTAAATCGTTCTTCATCCACCTGAGCAGGAAAATTCCATAAGCTAGCAATCCCTTCAAAAAAAGGGGATACTTAGATACCAGTTTAGAGTAATAGAAGTTGGCTTTAGAGTAATCATCTAAAGCATGGTATCTTATGCTTATATCAAACAAAAGCTGAGGGTTCTCCTGATCAGCTGCTAGTCTCCGCTCCAGGAACGATATCGTGTTCAAGAGCGAGGTCTTGTCAACCCTCATCTACAACACCACTTAAGCGAGCCTTTCTACTTTGTCTAATATCCTCCCTTTCAGAGAGGGTATATAAGGATCAACCTCTGAGATCTGTATTTTCACAAGCTCTCCTACTTCTATTTTCTCACCGAACGGGTTAGAAACCTTTATATCTAGACAAAGCTCCTCAACATACACGTTGAGATATCTACCCACATCAGTTACCACACCCTCAAGCTCCACCGGTAGCTCCCTCATCAGGAAAGTGTATAACCAGAAAGTCTCCGCTCTATGCGAAACTACTTCTATTGATTTCATGGTTGTGATAGAAGAGTTTATCATCTCCCTGAGCTCATCAGGTGAGAATGTAGGTTCGCATTTCCTGATAAAGCTGTTAAGCTGGAAGTGGTTTATCAGGTCAAAGCTCCTCCTAAGGGGGCTTGTGAACTGAAGGTAGCTATCCACACCCAAGAGATAATGTCTCCCTGGGAGAACAGAGAAGTAAGTTCTAGGCAGGTATCTAGCTAATCTCCTCATCTTAACGATATCGTCAATAACCCCGTTAAACTCCCTAGCCAGATCCTCAAACTCTGGGGGAGGTGGGTCTTGAACACGGTATATAGCTGGGAGGTTATACTCTTTAAAGAGCTTAGATATAGCATAGTTTAGAGCTATCATAAACTCAGAAACTATCACGTTAGCAGGCGTGTTCAGGTTATACCTATTGATAACTAACTGTCCGTTAATTATCTTAACCTTCAGCTGAGGTAGCGAGAGAATAACTCCTCCTGACTTAACCCTATAGCCCCTTATCCTCAGTGCTATCTCGTAGAGATCCTTAAAAGGGGATCTCCCCTGGTAAACGAGCCCATCTAATTTAGAATAAGTCATATTCTCGTTAACGTTAACTATAACAGGCTGAACATCTAACAGCTCTATCTTTCCATCATCATATATCAGGATCTTGACTCCAATAGCTAACCTAGGCTCACCAGCTACAAGTGAGGCTTTATCCGTAGATATTTCCTTGGGGAACATGTTCACTTTTATATCAGGAAGGTAAATAGTTGAGTACCTGTAAATAGCCTCACTGTAAATACAGCTGTCCTTAGAGATCAGTGAGGAGGGATCAGAGATAGCTAACCACACCTCCCAAGGTGGTCCATCTAACTCAGAGCTGGGTATAACGATTGCGTCATCGTAATCCTCTGTAGTCTCATCATCTACGGAAAAAGTGTAGAGATCTTCCCATGAGATCCTCCACAGCCTCTCCTCCTCTATGCGTTTAGGAAAATTAGCGCTAAGTTTCTCAGCAGCTTTCAGAACGTTGTCAGGAAACTCCAGAGGTAAGCTATACATCTGAAGGAGTAGGGAACTGAAGTTAGGCTCTCTCAGCTTATGCAGGAGCTTTAAGGCGAGAGCTTTACCAAAGCTAACACCTATCCGTTTCAAAGCCTTCTCCAAGAGCTCACCAGGTTTAATTGTATCACTATCCTTAAGTCCTTTTATAGCGTTCTCCAAGTCCGTTAAGGTCTCATTAATTAAGCTACGCTCCTCCTCAGTTAAATCCCTGAGCTCCCTGTCCTCCTTAAGGATCTTAGACAAAGCACTAGCTAGGAGCTGTATTTTCCTCTCCTTCTCCTTCGCCAAGAGGTACTTGTGTTTCCTCTCAAGGTGTTCATGAGGAGATAGTGGGATCACCTTTATAGGGTTTCTAGAGGTGAGCTTGAAGCGAAAGGTATCGTAGATCAGTTTAGCGGTGAAGATAGCGCTCTTAAAACTACCAAGCTCAGCACTTATCAGTTCTAGCAACTCCTCTAGGGTGTACTCCCTAGGTTCATCCAAGCACAGCTCCCACAGGAGATGAAGCTCTTTATCTTCCAAAACCTCATCCTTTAGTCCAGAGAGCCTAGAGTGAAGTTCATGGAGTTCTCCTTCGCTCAGGGATAACTTCATTAATATCCTATCTTTTCTCTCCTTCCTCTGTTTGCCGGATAAGGTCCTGAGGATAAGTTTATTTCCCGAGAGGCTCTGTACTTGAGCTATATATAGCTCCTCGTTGAGAACTAGGACCCAATCCTCTGATGAAAGAGAATTTGCCATAACCCCCTCTACCACTTAAGAGCTTGGGCGTAAAACAAAAATCAAAGTGCTTTTCTTTTCTGGTTCTAAAAAATAGTATAGCATTCCTTCTGGTCAGTATTAGAG
>JALUEN010000134.1:0-4231 GCA_027052755.1 bacterium
TCTATCGAGCAGTGTACTTTCCGTTGAGAGATATTCCAGCACTGAGGAACTTAAGGGGCTTTTGAGGTTGGCTAGAGATAGGTTTAAATCCCTATCTCTACCACTTATGAGAAGAGTACAGCTAATAGATAAACTAATCACTAGCATACCTGAGAGTAAGTATTACCCTGAGCTTCTAGAGGCTCTTCAGAATACTGCTGGTTTCTCCAGGGAGATGAGCGAGCTGGCCTACAGTGAGCTGATGAAAACTTTCTCTTGGGAAGCAACTTGTAGCAGGTTAAGGATAGAGATAGGTGATTACAAAGCTATGGATGATTGGGATTATAACCTGAGGTCAGGAATATTCTTAAGAACTTTACCTAAAGGGGTTCTCTTACACGTTACGCCATCTAACGTACCTGTGAACGTTTTGGATACTGCGCTTTCGGGATTAGTTACAGGAAACGTCAACGTTATCAAGACCTCTAGCCGTATAGGTTTGAAGCCTTTTATACCTATCTTGAGGGCACTGCTAGAGTTCTCTCCTCAATTAGGGGACGCTATATTTTTTGTAAATTATCCTGGAGGTCTTAAGGAGGTAGAGGAGGTTTTAGCATCTGAGGTAGACGCTGTGGTCTTCTGGGGAGGTTGGGATGGAGCTAAGGCTTGGAGGGAACTTCTCCCGCCTGAGAAAGATCTGGTGATTTACGGTCCCAGGTACAGTTTCTCCCTGATATCTAAGAGAGCTATATCTGATATGCTGGAAAAGGTAGTTTTAAGGAACCTAGCTTTTGATATAGCTATATGGGAGACTAGAGCTTGTGCTTCCCCTCAGGTTGTCTTCCTCTACGGGTTCTCAGTTGAAGAGGCAAGGGAGTTCTTAAGAAAGTTAGGGGAAGCTCTTGATGAGCTGGAGAGGGAACTCCCATTAGGGGAGAGGGCTTTTAACGATAGGGTGGAGCTTCTCAGGGTAAAGGATACCTCTTTTTGGAGGCAGGTAACTAGCGGCGACCTGGAAGTTATCTACAACGAGAACTTAAACTGGGGGTTGATCCTAAACTACTCTAACCAATTTATCCCCTCACCTGGCTACAGGTGGACAACCTTTAAGGTGATAGATACCCTGGAGGAGATAGAGGACTACATAGGATCTTTAAAGGCTTTCTTACAAAGCGTTTCACTGCTACTCCATCCAGCTGAGGTGATGAGGGTTTCTGAGATTCTCTCTAAGCTTGGAGTAACTAGGATCACTGATTTAGGGGAGATCGGATTGGGGACACCTACTGCTCCACATGAAGGAGAGTATCAACTTAGGAGACTCGTGAAGTTCGTGAGTTTAGAGTCTCAGGAACCTAGCTTGATCTTCTACACCTCAAGGGAAGAGGATGAGTACAATAACTTCCTCTTAGAGAAGTTGAAAGCTATCATTGAGTATGCGAAGAGAAGTCCTTTTTACGCTAAGCGGCTGAGGAATTTAAAGATAAGGAGCTTTGAGGATCTTCAGGATATACCTTTTCTTACATCTGATGATATAAGGCTTTATGGACCAGCTGGTGATGGTTCCATGTTAACTGAACCCACTGTGCAGGGAGCTTATATCTTCTCCACAGGGGGAACTACTGGAGATCCTAAGTACATAGCTTACTCTCACGCCGAATTTGAGGAATCGTCTGACCTATTAGCTAAGCTATACGTTAACGCTGGAATCCGTAAGGGATCTAGGGTTGCTAATCTCTTCTTTGCTGGGAATCTGTGGACCTCATTTATAGTAGTTAACAAAGCCCTTGAGACAATAGGATGTACTGTGTTACCTATATCAGGCAACACTCCGATTGATAGGATAGTTGATAATCTAGTTAGAACTAAACCTGACGTTCTCATAGGAATTCCTACCCTGATAATGGATATAGCCTCCTATGTCTTGAGGCACTCCGTTAACTTGAGGGTTAGGGAGATACTTTATGGTGGTGAGCACTTCACTGAGAGTGCTATACAGTTCCTCAGGGAGACCCTTGGTGTGGAGAGAGTTAAATCTGCAGGTTACGCTTCCGTTGATGCCGGATTAATAGGTTTTCAATGTGAGCATCAAGCGCTGGGTGAGCACCACGTGGTCCCTTACTCTCAGTACGTGGAGATAGTTGACGAGGAAGGTAACCCAGCGGAGGAGGGGGAGATAGTGGTAACTGTCCTGAACAGGACACTCATGCCTATAATAAGATATCGTACAGGTGATATGGCTCGCTGGATAAAATCTAAATGCTCATGTGGCAGAACTCTCAGGGCTTTCAAACTCCTAGGAAGAGTGGGTGATAAGTTCAGGGTGGCTACAGCTGATATATCCATCAGTGATATTGATAAAGCTATAGCTAGAACTAACAGTTTGTTCGCTATGCCACTTCTAAGCCATGTATTTCAGGTTGTGGTAACTGAGGGAGAGAGAGGACTATCTAAGATGATCTTGAAGGTGGAGCTAGCTTCGCCTCTGGATATTGAGCTGGAGAGAGATTTGATCTACAGGTTGATAAATGAGCTTAAGAGGGTTAACTGGCAGTTTAAAGAGGAGCACGAGAGGGGTAACTTAGAGATAGAGGTGAAGCTTTTGAGAGCAGGAGAAATCCCTAGGAATCCTAGAACTGGAAAAATAAGGAGGATAGTTTATGAGTTAGATTAACACCTGGAAAGGAGATGACCTTAAGTGAGGAGAGCAGTTGTTATAGTACTGGACGGGTGTGGAGTCGGATACCTACCTGATGCGGATAAGTTCGGTGATGTGGGCGCTGATACCCTAAAACACGTATCAGAAGCTGTGGGAGGATTGAACTTACCTAACCTGAGAGAGCTAGGTCTCGGTAATATACATGATATTAAAGGGGTTGATCCAGTAGAATCACCTAAGGCAGCTTGGGGTAAGATGATGGAGGTGTCCGCCGGAAAGGACACTTCCACTGGACACTGGGAGCTAATGGGAGTGTTAAACCTAAAGCCGTTCCCAACCTTTCCCAATGGATTCCCTCAGGAGCTGATAAAGGAGTTTGAGAGACGCATAGGTAGGAAAGTCTTGGGAAATAAACCAGCCTCTGGAACCGTTATAATTCAAGAGCTGGGAGATGAACATGTGAGAACGGGTTATCCTATAGTTTACACCTCTGCTGATAGCGTGTTCCAGGTTGCTGCTCACGTGGATGTTATACCTGTAGAGGAGCTCTACAGGATCTGTGAGATCGCTTTTGAACTTCTAGAGGAATTTGAGGGAGGAAAGTACAGGACAGCTAGGGTTATAGCTAGACCATTTACGGGAACATCAGGGAACTACTACAGGCTTAACCACCTTAGAAAGGATTTCTCTGTTCCTCCACCGAAGCCAACCCTCTTAGACTACCTAAAAGAGGCTGGTTATCAGGTGGTTTCTGTTGGTAAGATAAAGGATATCTTCGCTGGTCGTGGGATAACTAGAGCTTTAAAGGGGAAGAATAACAGGGAGAACATGGAGCTGACCATTAAGCTAGTTAAGGATGAGGATTTTGATGGACTTATTTTCGTTAACCTAGTTGATTTTGATACATTATATGGGCATAGAAATAACCCTAAGGGGTTCGCTGAAGCCCTTCAGGAGTTTGATGGTCAGTTAGGAGATCTGTTAAATGTTCTCAAGGACTACGATCTCTTAGCTATAACAGCTGATCACGGTAATGATCCCACTTATCCAGGTACGGATCACACTAGAGAACACGTCCCTATTTTGGTTTACTCTAGCTTTACTAAGCCAGTTAACTTGGGAGTGAGAAAATCGTTCGCTGATTTAGGCAAGACATTAGCTGATTACTTCCAGCTTCCAGGGGATGTTAAAGGGAACCTAGCTGGAGAGAGCTTTTGGAACTTGATAATCTCTTAGGATAGAGCCATGTACTTAATAGATACTAATATAATACTTGAGGTGCTCTTTGATCGCTCAAGGGCGTGGCACGCTCTTGAGTTTTTAAAGCTTATCTGGGATGGTAGGGTTGAGGGGTTCATCACTGATTACGCTATGCACTCCATAGCTGTGATCCTTGAACATAAGAGGAAAGCTGATCTAATCCCTGTGGTCTTTTATTCCCTATCGTCCTTTAAGGGGTTAACCTTACTCCAGGCTACTATATCCCAGATGGTTGAGATAGCTAAACTCTCAAAGAAAACGAGTTTAGATTTTGACGATGCTTATCAGCTATTCTTCGCTAGGCGCCTAGGTTTGAAGATAGTTAGCTTTGATCAT
>JALUEN010000134.1:4241-5360 GCA_027052755.1 bacterium
GATGAGGGGCTGGGAAAGCGATACTCTAACAGGGGGGAGTTATGATGAGGATAAGGATTAAGGATAAGGTTTTTCAGGAAAGCGCAAGCACTCCGCTTCAGGCGCTGGAAAACCTGAGGAAGGCTGGGAAGTTGGCAGGAATCCCTAAAGGGGACCTCAAGTCTATCGTAGTCGCAGTCCTGAGAACCCCTGAGGGAGAGAAACTGATAGATCTATCGGAGGAGCTCCCAGCTGATTCTGAGGTGGAGCTCTTGGGTAGATGGGATCCAAGGGCTTTGGAGGTCTTAAGACATAGCGCTTCGCACCTTCTCGCTATGGCTGTCAAGTCCATCTGGAGGGAGGCTAAGCTGGGGATAGGTCCCGCTACAGAGAGAGGTTTTTACTATGACATAGATACCCCGGAACCGATAAACGAGGAGATCCTAAAAGAGATAGAGGAGAAGATGAGGGAGATCGCCAGGATGGACGTTAAGTTCTCTCGCAGGGCTATTCCGAGAACTGAGGCTATAGAGCTTTTTAAATCCTTAGGTGAGGATTACAAGGTAGAGTTGCTTGAGGAGATGGAGGAAGAAGAGGTATCTATTTACGAGAATGACTTGGGCGATTGGAAGTTCATAGATCTCTGTAGGGGACCTCACGTGCCCTCTACAGGTTACATAAAGCACTTTAAACTCCTAAGTTTCAGCGGTGTTTACTGGCGAGGGATAGAAACTAACCCCACTCTCCAGAGAATCTACGGTACCGCTTTCTTCACTGAGGATGAGCTTAAGGAGTTTCTGAGGCTTAGAGAGGAGGCTAAGAAGCGTGATCACAGGGTCTTAGGCCCTCAATTGGGGTTGTTTGACATAGTAGATGAGGTAGGTCCAGGACTGGTCCTCTGGCATCCTAAAGGCGCTATCGTCAGGAGAATCATTGAGGACTTCCTATGGAACAAGCTAGTTAAGAACGGATACCAGCTCCTGTACACCCCACACGTGGCTAGGGCTAAGCTATGGGAGATAAGTGGGCACCTTGAGTTCTACAGGGAGAACATGTTTCCTATAATGGAGGTGGAGGGCCAGGAATACGTGGTCAAGCCGATGAACTGCCCGTTCCACATAATGGTCTATAAGAGCAGGG
>JALUEN010000134.1:5370-11924 GCA_027052755.1 bacterium
GGTTAGATCTTATAAGGAACTACCGCTCAGACTAGCAGAGTTCGGTACCGTTTACAGATACGAGCGAAGTGGAGTACTACATGGCCTTCTCAGGGTTAGAGGTTTTACCCAGGATGACGCTCACATTTTCACCACTGAGGAAGGTATGGAAGAGGAGATTGAGAAGTTGATAGCCTTCTCTAAGGAGATCTTGGATGTCTTTGGATTTAAGGGATACAAGGTTGCTTTAAGTACACGCCCTGAGAAGTACATCGGTAGGTTAGAGCTCTGGGAGAAGGCAGAGAGAGCTTTAGAAAACGCTTTAAAGCGTTCCGGGTTCTCATACGAAGTTAAGCCAGGAGAAGGCGCTTTCTACGGACCGAAGATAGATATTGATATAGAGGATGCGCTTGGAAGGGTCTGGCAGTGCACAACTATCCAACTTGACTTCAACCTACCTGAGAGGTTTGATATAACCTATGTGGGGAAAGATAACCAGAGACATAGACCTGTGATGATCCATAGGGCCCTACTTGGGTCAATGGAGAGGTTCTTTGGAATACTAATTGAACACTACGCAGGCGCCTTCCCACTGTGGTTAGCTCCTGTTCAGGTTAAGGTATTGTCATTGTCTGAGAAGTTTGTAGAGAGGGCAAGAGAGGTTTACCAAAAGCTCTTTGAGGCTGGGTTTAGGGTAGAGCTGGATGATAGCGATCATAAGCTAGGCTACAAGATCAGACAAGCTCAGCTTGAAAAGGTACCCTATATGGTTATCATAGGCTCTAAGGAGCTGGAGACAGGATTGATCTCCGTGAGACACAGGAGAGAAGGGGACTTGGGTAGTATGTCCCTTGAGACCTTCATCAGTATCTTAAGAGCAGAGGTGGAGGAGAAAACCGTTAAATAATGGGAATTTAGCTATAGAGCTTTGATTTATTTGCCTCTTAGGAGGCTTTTTGGTAACCTTACAGAACCTCTCTATTAGAGTCTAAGCAATCCTTGTCTTGGTTTACCTCTTATCACTGGAAGGTGAGGTGGTTAACTTGAAGACAGCGGAGCTTTTGAGACAGGAAGTTAGAGATTACCTGAGTAGGATCAGGGATGCTGCTGCTAAGATTAGATCTGAGCTTAGTGAGTATAACCCCACCTGGGATAAGGTGATTTTTATCGTCCTCGGATCGGGTCTGGGAAGCTTAGCTGAGAGGGTTAACGTCCTTAAGATGATAAACTACTCTGATATCCCCGGCTTTCCAAGACCTACCGTTGAGGGACATGAGGGAAAGGTTATCTTCGCCTCTCACGGTGGTAAGCACATGTTGATGCTAAAGGGTAGGTTTCACTACTACGAGGGGTACGATATGTTGGACGTAACCTTCCCAGTAAGGGTAGTTGCTAGCTTAGGGCTTAAGACCTTCATCGTTACTAACGCTGCTGGTGGTTTAAATCCTAGCTTTGAGCTAGGAGATATCATGCTGATAAGAGATCACATAGGTTTGTTCATGCCCAACCCGCTTAGGGGACCTAATCTGGACGAGTTCGGTCCTAGGTTCCTTGATATGCACAAGGTCTATGATGATCACCTTATAAAGCTAGCTAAGGAGAGCGCTAGTGAGCTAGGTGTTGCTCTAAAGGAAGGTGTTTACGTATCTGTTCCAGGTCCTACTTATGAGACCCCAGCAGAGATAAAGCTGCTTAGGACACTAGGAGCGGATGCGGTTGGGATGTCAACAGTACCTGAGGTAATAGTAGCAAGGCACTCTGGGATGAGGGTCTTAGGCTTCTCTGTTATAACAGATGTAGCTACTGAGGTCTTGGATAAAGGGGTATCTCATGAGGAGGTCCTGGAGATAGCTAACAGGGCCAGTGAGAAGCTCCAGGGGATAGTTCTCAAGGTTATAGAGAGTCTCTAGTGAAGACCGAAGGGGGTATGCTTTGTGACCGCTAACCTGGATAAGCTTGATTTCAGAGCCCTGTGGAAGATAACTTATGGGCTCTATGTAGTTGGTGTGAACCACAACGGTAAGCTTAACGGTCAAATCGTTAACACCGCTTTTCAGCTAACTGCTGAACCACCTACCTTCGGTATAAGCATTAACAGGGAGAACCTAACTTATGAGCTCCTGAAGGGAAGCAGGAAGTTCGCCTTAAGCGTTTTAGGTATCTCCGCTCCACTTAAGCTAATAGGTCTCTTCGGGTTTAGGAGCGGAAGGGATATAGATAAGTTCTCGCAGGTGAACTATAAATTAGGATACACTGGATCACCTATCCTCTTGGATCACACCGTCGCCTATATAGAGTGCGAGGTTTTTAAAGAGGTAGATTTGAGCACCCACACTTTGTTCATAGGTAACATAGTATCAGGTGAGGTGCTCTCTGATGAGGAGCCATTAACTTATGCTCAGTATCACGAGCTTAAGAAGGGTAAGACTCCGAAGAGAGCCACCACTTATATATCAGAGGAGCTAATGAAATAGTGATGGGGGGATTACTAATGAGACCTAAGGTGAGGAAGCTGAATCCTGAAGAGTATAGGTATCTAGAGATGCTTAAGGATCTAACCTATGAAGTGATGGACTTCACCTTAAATTGGAGACAAAGTGGACACCCAGGTGGATCTCACTCTAAAGCTTATATGCTCCTATCGTTAATGTACTCAGGTGAGATGTTATTTGATATAAGGAGGCCTGAGCACCCCTACTCGGATAGGTTCATACTATCTGCTGGACATACAGTCCCACTTATATATGCAGTGTTATCCGTTATAGGACAGGCTTTCAGGTTAAGGGAGTCTGAATCAGAGAAGTATAAGATAGATCCTAACAAGATAGTCCTCCCTGAGGACCTAATGAAGTTTAGGCATAGAGAGGGACTGCCAGGTCATGCTGAGTTCGCTGGAAAGACCTTGTTCCTTAAATTCAATACAGGTCCCTCTGCTCATGGATTGCCTGTATCCGTTGGACAGGCTTTAGCACTGAAGAGAGCTGGTTCTCCTTTCAGGGTATGGGTTATTGAGGGTGATATGGCTCTGACTGCTGGAGCTACTCATGAGGCAATGAACTCGGCTTACGGATTGGGATTAGATAACCTCTTTTGGCTCATTGACTGGAATAACTACGGTATAGATGATCACCCAGTTTCTAGTATAGTCTATGGAACGCCAGAGGACTGGTTTAAATCTCACGGCTGGAGAGTTCTAGGAACCTTAGAGGGAATGAGATGGGATGAGGTAACCAGGGTGATATATGAGCTAGCTGATGGAGCTGTGGAGAACGTCCCCAACGTCGGTTGGTTCAGAACTAGAAAAGGACACCAGTACGGTATATACGATAACAAGTCTCACGGTAAACCACTACCACCGTCTTCAGAGACCTTCTGGAGGATGAGGGAGAGGTTCATGAACAAGTACGGGATAGAGTACGTGGGTTACATGGAGCCTGCTCCATCTGATCCAGAGGAGTTTAAAAAGCAGACTTACGAGAACATAATGAGGGCTCTCAGCTTGTTCCAGAGGGATGAGGGGCTCTTGAAGTTCGCTACTGATAGGCTGCTTGAGATAGCTGACGCCTTGCCTTCCTCACTGAAGCTTAAGGTCGCTAAGGACTTCACAGAGGACGAGGATCTCTGGGATTACACCAGGTATCCGGAGGATATCTTCTTCAAGCCTGGTCAGAAGGCTGCGAACAGGAACGGACTCTTTAAATGGGGCGCTTACATAAATTACGTAGGGAAGAAGAAGTATGGTCAGCCTATCTTCCTAGCTGCTTCAGCTGACCTAGCGGAATCCACTAATATACTAGGTTTCGCTAAACCATACGGGGATTTCAGCGGATGGGGATGGTATGATAAGAACGAGAACCCTGATGGTGCTATGCTCCCCCAAGGTATAACTGAGTTCGCTAACGCTAGCATATCTGTTGGAGTCGCTACAGTTAACCTAGCTGAAGACCCATATAAGGAGTTTAAGGGCTTCTTTATGGCTGTATCAACTTACGGGTCCTTCGCTTATCTGAAGTACGGACCGTACAGGCTGTTCAGCCAGTTAGCTCAGGATTGTCCACTTAAGCTGGGGAAGGTCCTCTGGATAGCAGGACACTCCGGGCCGGAGACAGCTGAGGACTCTAGGACTCACTTCGGGATATTCTCTCCTGGTGTTACTCAGCTGTTCCCTGATGGTCATGTAGTTAACCTATACCCTTGGGAGGCTAACGAGGTACCTGTTACACTAGGAGAGGCGTTCAAGCACCACTTCCCGATAGTGGTTCTACATCTAACTAGGCCACCTATAATAATACCTGATAGAGAGAAGCTGGGAATTCCCTCTCACTTTGAGGCAGCTAAGGGAGCTTACTTGATCAGGGACTTTAAAGAAGGAGCTCCTAAGGATGGAACTCTGATAGTTAGGGGAACAATGAGCACTTACAACCTGTTGAAGATCCTACCAGAACTTGATCAGAAGTATAACTTGAAGATAGTGGCAGGTATCTCCAAGGAGCTATTTGACCTACAGCCAGAGGACTACAAGGAGAAGATCCTGCCAATGGAGGATTGGTTGGATTCCACTGTTATATCCAATGAGTCAAGGAAGACGATGAGGCCGTGGATCTCTTCCGTGGTCTCTGAGATGTACGCGATGACCAGTGATTGGGATAACAGGTGGAGGACAGGAGGTACTGTGGATGAAGTAGTGGAGGAAGCTCACCTGGATCCTGAGAACCTGCTGAGAGGTATAAAGAGGTTCGTGGAGGACAGGAAGAAGAGATTGGAGATACTAGGATTGCCAGTGAAGGTAACTATTGGCCTTAGTAGCTAATCCCGTGTATAGCGATTTGAGATAACAGAGATTATTTTTGGAGGGATATAGGGTGCTTTTAGTAACTTTAATTGTGATGTTAATTGTTTACCTATTGTATTCTATTAGTTTCCTTCAGCTTTACAAGAAGTTGAGGGAGCACAATATTACCCCTAAGTTCTTAAACCCGCTCTTTTGGTTTCCGTTAAACTTGATCTTTACTTTATGGGTTCCTGTAAACATAGCTAGGGCGTATCATAGCGCGGGATCTCTAACGTTAACTAGCTCGGATAAGTTCACAGTAGTGTTAATCGCTATCTCCGCTCTATTCTCGTTATTATTTTTCGTCTTAGGGTTAGTGAGCATAATTACAATAGAGATAATAAGATCTTCAAAAGGTTATGGGAGGATGATAGAGGAGATCTCTGAAAAATATCAAGACCTCACTAGGCTACTGAGAGCTCCTCTCATAATCTGGATAATCGGATTTATTTTACTTTATGGTATAGTTTTCCCGCTATATTTGATGAGACGATTTGCTGAGTTTGACATGCTACAAATTTACGATAAATTGAGGCCCTCTGAGGACAAAACAGGTTAGTTTACCTGGCGATCAGCAAGGAGTTTTATATCACACTTATGGAATAACTTATTAGGGATATTGACTTAAATAAAAACTTGGAGGTGGTAGAAGTTGTTTCCTAGTTTCACCTACAGGAGATCTCTGATCTCCTTCCTCATCTTTATCTCAGTAGTAACCCTTTTAGCCTTTTCAGGAGAGGTGTATAGAGGTATAATAGGTATGGCGGTTAAGTCAGTTAAGACATTATCGGGGGAGGAGGTCTGTAAGCTTAGGATAGTTAAGAGGGATCTTAAGTTAGAGAAGGGACAGACCTTGTATCTCTACTCAGCTTCTCAGCTCAAAGCTAAGGGAGTTCTAAAGTTATCTGCCAAGGGATACGTTTATATCAAGGTGAATTGGGGGAAGTGCCAGCCTGGGCTATCAGTTAGATTAGTACCCCCTTCGGAGCTATCTTACTTATCAGAGACTAGACGTGATGAGAGCGCTCAGGAAACCACAAGTGCGAAAACTTCAGGGACATCACAGGAGAGCGTTTCCTCTTCAAGTTCTCCTCATAAGTCTAGCAGCTACAGAGAACTACCTCCGGTTAAGCTTAAAGAACTTCCGCCAGTAACGCCGCCTTATTCCAGGAGGGAAGTCAGGGACCCCTATGCGGATATACACATCCCCATGGATAAGATAAACGATGGAATGAAGTACTACACTAGTACCTTAGCTAGTCATACCGTGGTCCTGAAGTTTGGGGGGAAAAAGCCGAAACAAGTTGTGAAGATGAAGTTGGATCCTACTACCTTGATGGATCTTTACTTCACCTACTCTCAATTCCAGTACATGAACGAGATGTCCAAGTGGCAGTCATCTTGGGGATATAGCACTCCTGGGATGGACTCAATGAAAACCTTTATGTATTTAGGGTTGTTATCTCAGCTCTACTCTCTGTTCAATCCCCCAAAGGTGGGCTCTTCCCTACAGGAGATGGGGTTAGTCCCTAAGGTTCCTGAATCGTACGTGATGGTTATTTACCTAGATGAGCACGTAGCTATGGCTAGGACTATCTTTCACGCTTATAAGGAGACGATATATGATGAACCCTATCTAAAGAGGTATTACATTAACCTGTTAGATAGAACAAAGATAAGGGATCTAGCGGTGTTCAAGGTAGAGATATTTAACGGGAGTCCGGTTGGGTTACCCCTATCACCG
>JALUEN010000135.1 GCA_027052755.1 bacterium
TATCACCAGGCTCTGCTCCAGAGTACCAAGCCCAACTACTGTAAGCTACCTCTAAGACCTGGTACTTTTTTATCTCCTCATCAGGTGAGGATATCTCATATCCTATTATCCCTAAGCTCTCTGGAAAGGTGTTCAGGGGAGACGGCTTATAATTTTCCCCTGATCTTGGGAGGGTGTAGTTGATGGAGAAGTAGGGATCGTCTTTTAAAGCTAACCTCAGGACCCTTTCTGCTAGCACCCTTGGATCTTGGTTCGGAGATTTATAAAACAAGGTGTTAAATCTCCCTAAGGGATCAAACTTCAGGAAGATAGCGTTATCCCTAACATCTGCTAAGAGGTGTCTGACCTCGGATAAGGTTAGAGGGTAGCGATCTGAGGAAAAGCTACCTAAGGAAAATCCTGAGGAGATGATGATGAGAAATAGGAAGAGGTTCAGTAACTTCATTCTAACTCCATCTCCTTATCTTGGTTTTATTTCAAGTTCCTGCTTAACAGAGGGTACTCAGAGATCTCCTTGAACTCCTTCAGTGTCAATTGTTTCCTGATGTTTATCAAGAGGTTAGAGGAGGGAGGTCCTTATGGCGCATGAGATGATAAGAAACCGAGAGGAGTTAACTCAGGTTAGGGATATAGGTGATAGGAGAGCTTTGAGGGAGAAACTCCTATCTATAATTGACGGAACTTTAAAACGGCTTAGACCCTCTGAAATATTAAGGGAGCGAGTTCTCTTAAGAAAGCAAATCCTAATTATTCGTGGTATTAACGGAGAAGCCGAATTTGATCTATCTAAATACAACAGAATAGCTATCTTAGCCTTTGGTAAAGCCTCGCTTCTCTGTTGGAGGTATCTCAGTCAGCTTCTGTCTGATATACTCAAGGAAAAGTTATACAAGGGACTTGTTGTCTTTCCGAAAGGTACGGAGCTAGCTGATCTCAGGTTGGACGTTAATCAGGAAATCGCTCATAAGGTGATCTTCATAGCCTCAGGACACCCACTACCAGATGAGGACAGCTTGAGGGCAGGAAGGTTAGCTCTTGAGATAGCTGAAGCACTATCTGAAGGAGACCTGATGATAGCTCTGATATCCGGTGGCGGATCAGCTCTCCTAGAGTACCCTGAGGAACCTATCTCACTTGATGATCTCAGGAGGACCTATGATATTGTTATGCGTGGGGGAGCTACTATCAACGAGCTTAACGCTCTCAGACGGGCTATCTCTAAAGTTAAAGGTGGCAAGCTTGCTAAAGCGGCAGAGCCTGCTCAGGTTGTATCAGTGATCTTATCTGACGTGATAAACAGTCCACTTCACGATATAGCTTCAGGTCCCACAGCGCCTAATCCCACCTCTGACAGTTATGTCCTTAATTCTCTCAAGAGATTAGGAGTTTGGGACCAGTTGCCTGAGAGCGTTAAGATCGTTTTAGGGAAGGGAAGACCTACTATTACTGAACTGAAAAGAGCTAGCAACTTGGTAGTAGCTGATAACAGGCTTAACACGATAATTGCTTCTGAGGTAGCCTCTAAGTATGGCCTCAGAGCTTTCACCTTAACAAATTCACTGGAAGGCGAGGCACGTGAAGTAGGCAAAGCTCTCGGCTCTATCCTAAGAGATGTTAAGACAGGGAACTCATCGCTTAAACCTCCCCTAGTTATACTCAGTAGTGGTGAGACAACGGTTAAGGTGATGGGATCTGGACAGGGTGGTAGAAACCAGGAGCTAGCTTTAGGAGTAGCCATGATGATAAAGGAATTAAAAGGTGTAGCTTTCGCATCTCTGGGAACAGATGGAATTGACGGAAAGTCGCCGAGCGCAGGAGGTTTAGTTGACGGATATACCCTTCTAGAGGCGGAAGAGATGGGATTATCTCTTGAGGACTATCTCAGGGAGAATGACTCATACAATTTCTTAAAACCTTTGAGAGGAGCGATAATAACAGGACCTACTGGGACTAACTTTATGGATCTCCAGATTGGATTAGTTGTGTAGGTTGAGGTAAAAATAAAGTGGAGCCGGCGAGAGGATTCGAACCTCCGACCTGGTGATTACAAATCACCTGCTCTACCGCTGAGCTACGCCGGCTCCCCAAACAACCTACCCATAATACCTTATACAACGCTTGATCAAGCTATCCTTCTCCAGAAGAGCTTAGCGCTTGCCTAAAGCTTCCTGGCTCTCCTTAGATAGGGATAGCCAAGCGGTGCTCCAGAGTTGTATCGGGTTAGCCTCCGTCTCTGAAGTTCCTCCACCATATGGCACAGGGATCATCTTCCCATCCCTCACCTGAAAGGACCACAGCTCATTGTTCACGAAGCTACCGTACCTCTCCTTAAGGGAAGCTATTTCTCTTAAAGCCCCCTCTATCCTAGGAAGGAGCTTTGAGTACCTCCTCTGATACCTCTTAGCTTTCTCCCTATAGAGCTTCAACTGGTTTATCAAGCCCAACCCTAGGAGGACGTCCTGCCACGCCCATACCACTGTCCCATGATAACCATCCTTGTTCAATATCCTCTGCAGCTTCTTGTCATCAGAGAGAACGGGGTTAGCGGTGAGGATTCCCACAGGCGTCCTCAAACCTAAGGGATAAGGGAGCTCCAGTATCTTAAGGTATTTATCCAGCTTCTCCGGTGGAAGCGTCTCGTTGAACAGGAGGAAACTTATGTCACTGTTCATGACCGGTATGGGTTTTCCGTTCTCGTCTAAGGATAAAGCTAAGAACTCCAAACCATCCTTTAAGACAGGTGGTACCTTACCCTTGTACAGGAAATCCCTCAGCGTTATTCCATCGCTTATATCCTGATTCAAGAGGTATTCCCTTTCCTCAGGGGAGAGGAGCTCCTCGTCCTCCACGAACCTCTTCACCCTTCTCCTTACCTCCTCAGGGGACAATCTCACACTGAAGTGCTTCTCAGCACCTTCCCAAACGCTTATCATCTCCTCAAGCTTATCCGGGTGCTCTAGGTAGAACTTAAGCGAGTTAAGACCTCTCTCATCAGGTATCCTTCTAAGCTCCTGAGGGAGATTTCCCCTGAGAAAAGTTAAGGTATCCCTAACCGCTTTCAGCGACGAAGCCACTAGCCCCACGTTGACGCTGAGGGGATACTTACCTCCTGCCAATCCGTTCTCAGAGTCACGCCAGTCCCCTACTGGTAGATCACCTTTCAACCTTATCATGTCTCTGGGATCACCACTCTTATAGTATCTCTCCGCTTTCTCTAAAACGAGGTTAAAGTTTCTCAAGAGAGAGGTGAGGTTCGTCTCACCACGCTTGTTAACTTGTTTAAGGAAACTTAACTTCTCCTCTCGTGAGACTTGATCGCTGAGGAGGTATCCCTTGCTCACTATGGGTAACATGAAATCATCATCTATCATCTTGTAATCGTAAACTGGCTTTGATAAACTGGATAATATCCTCCTAACCTCCATGACGTTACCCTCTCGCTTCGCTTTGAGAAGCTGAGGCAACTTATCGTAAAC
>JALUEN010000136.1 GCA_027052755.1 bacterium
ACTAGTAACTCCTATTCCACTACAAATCCCTATAGGTTCAGAGAGCGATTTCACTGGAGTTATTGACCTCTTGGAGATGAAAGCGATATATTGGGAGGACGAAGAGGGTAAGAAGATGATCTTCAGTGATATACCTGAGGAACTAGTTGAAGAGGCAGAGATAGCTAGGCTCCAAACACTCGAGACTATCGCTGAACTTGATGAGGAGTTCCTTGAGAAGTTCCTTGAGGAAAACTACACTATAGATGATGTGAAATCTGCTTTAAGGAGGATAACGCTGAACTTAAAAGGGATCCCGGTTCTGCTGGGATCATCCCTCAGGAACAAGGGGGTTCAACCTATCCTAGACGCGGTGATAGATTACCTTCCCTCTCCACTAGATATCCCTCACTTTAGAGCCTACGATAAGAAAACCGGGAAAGAGCTAACCCTTAGTATAACTGACGACGAGCTAGTAGCCCTATGCTTTAAGGTGAAAGTTGATAACTACTTAGGAAAGTTATCGTTTGTCAGGGTTTACTCAGGTAGGCTCAGACCAGACGTCCAACCGCTAAACGTTAGGGAGAACAAACGTGAGAGGATAGCGAAGATCTTCAAGATGCACGCTGACAAGCGAGAGGAGGTTGAGGAGCTAGGTCCTGGAGAGATAGGCGCTCTGTTAGGTACTAGGTTCACTAGGACAGGCGACACGCTGTCATCTCCTAAGAAACCTGTGTACTTAGAGGCTATAGAACCGCCAGAGCCGGTCATCTTCGTAGCAATTGAGCCGAAGACTAAAAACGATGAGGATAAGTTACCTGACTCACTGAGAGATCTAATGGAGGAGGACCCTTCCTTCAGGGTCAGGGTAGATGAGGAAACCGGACAGACGATAATTTCAGGTATGGGTGAGCTACACCTGGAGATAGTGATAGACCGGCTGATGAGGGAGAAGAACGTTAAGGTAAATGTGGGGACACCTCAGGTAGCCTACAAGGAGCGCCCCAGCAAGAAAGCTGTAGGCGAGGGCAAGCTGATTAAACAGACAGGCGGTAGAGGACACTGGGGACACGTCATCCTGGAGGTAGTGCCCTTAAAGGATTCCACTGAGCGAAAGATATACTTTGAGGTATCCCAGGAGCAGATCCCGAAGGTCTTTCACGATGCGATAAAACAGGGTATAATGGAGGCTCTAGCCTTTGGGCCCCTAGCTGGTTATCCTGTTATAGGACTGAAAGTAAGGGTAATAGGAGGTAGCTATCACTCAACTGACTCAAGTCCCATAGACTTCAAGTCCGCAGCAGCAGAAGCTATCAGGAACGCTTTAGAGAAAGCTGAGATGAAACTTCAGGAACCTATAATGAGAACGGAGATCATCACCCCTGAGGAGTACCTAGGTGATATAGTTAATGACCTCCAAGCCAGAGGTGCGGAGATAAAATCCATAGATATCTTCCAGATGAAGGGATCTATAGTTATAAACAGGATCCTGGCTTTAGTTCCCTTAAGGGAGCTTTTCGGTTACACAACCAGGTTGAGATCTCTCTCTCAAGGAAGAGCTTACTTCCACATGGAGTTCTCCCACTACCGAGACGTACCTCAATCTCTTCAGGAGAAGATAATACTCACCGGAAAGATAACGTTATTCTAACTCGCCCCATTACGTTAACCGAGAAGCGGTAAGAGGGTACTGAAGATGAGATTTAGGAGATGGAAATGGATAGTTATTTTCACAACTCTTTTAATTATCCCCTTTTCCCAGGTTATCGCTAAGTTAAAGGGGAGCGGACCACTTAAACCCTCACTCAGCACTAAATCCACCTATCAAGTGAAGCGAATACTCATAGTGAAGATCTGGGGGCCAATAACCCCTGTTACCTCGCAGTATTTTAAGAGGGCAATGGAGGAAGCCAAGGAGGGTGATCTCATACTGATAGAGCTAAACACCCCTGGTGGTGGGGTAACCCCCACAAGGGAGATAGCTGAGGAGATTCTCTCCTCACCTTATCCAGTAGTGTCGTTCATATATCCACCTGGTGGACACGCTGCCTCCGCTGGCTCATTCATAGTCCTAGCATCCCACTTGGCTTACATGGCTCCAGGGACGAACTTAGGAGCCGCACATCCGATAACGATAGGTGGTAGCGAGGACAAGAAGACGTTAGAGATAAGCCTGAAGAAAGCGAAATCAGACCTAGCTGCCTGGGCTAGATCATTAGCAGAGCTAAGGGGAAGGGACAAGGATCTCGCTCAGAAGTTAGTTCTAGAGAGCCTATCGCTCTCACCAGATGAGGCTATAGGTAAGATAACAGATGGTATAGCAAAGGATTTAGACTCCCTGGTGAAAGCCTTAAATGGGCAAGTTGTTTCTCTGAGCAATACCGATCTCAAACTAGTTGTGGATTCCCCTAAATTAGAGGAGTTCCAGATGACGCCTCTAGAGAAAGGCCTTCAGGTGATAGCTCACCCCCAAGTAGCTTATCTATTAGTTACGCTAGGGACTTATCTTATAATCATAGAGGTATTCCATTTCACTGGTGGCTTCCTGTTCGCTTTAGGAGCTCTCCTACTGATAACGGGACTGACCGGGTTAGGAGTACTCTCCTTTAACGTCTGGGGATTAATCATCCTGCTCCTGGGAATTGGCTTAATCATAGCAGACGTTAAGTTAACCGCTCATGGTATCCTAGCGCTCATAGGAGTCGGGATGACAGCTCTAGGCTCAGTCCTAACTTTCAAGACAAAGGAGCTCAGGATAGAGATCCCTTGGCTATGGATCTCACTGGTAACTAGTATCATGGGGTTTCTCGCTATGACATTAGTATTCATCGCTATTAGGACCCTCAGAAAACCCACTAGATCCGGCGAAAAAGCTCTGATAGGCAAGATAGGTGTGGTTAAGAAGGTAAGAGGAGACGAGCTAGTGATAGAGGTAGAGGGTGTTCTGTGGAAGGCTCTCCCCAAGGAGGGAGACCTCAACCTAAAGGTTGGAGATAAGGTAAAAGTGGTTAACCTAGGAGAGGGGTTAGACCTCATCGTAGAACCATTAAATAAGAGAGGAGAGAGGGATGAGAAGAGAGATGGTGAGAGGAGAGATGAAGCTAAGTAAGAGGATACTAAGTAGGAGGATATTGCTTATCCTATTTGTAGCGCTGATCTTACTTATATTTTCCGCTACCATTCAAGCTTTAGCTGTAAGCAGCTCATACATATACGCTAAGCGAATAGTAGAGAACTTATACACGGGTGGTGCTAAGTACCCCCCTATCACCTCTATGATAATGAATTACCTTCTCAAGGCAGCGGATGATCCCTTCAAGCTCAAGGCTAGAAACGAGGATGAGGTTCCAGACGCATTTCAGGGGAAGATCTTCTACAAGAGTCCCCATTACCTGAGGATGGATATGGAATTCCTCTCAGGTCCCTTCCAAGGCGAGAGACTCATATATCTCCTCAATGGTCAGAACCTCTTGAT
>JALUEN010000137.1:0-2263 GCA_027052755.1 bacterium
CTTCCATAGGCTCCTATAGCCACTACCTCTAACCTATCCGAGTACTGCCTCACGACATCCAAGGTCTGCCTACCAATAGAACCAGTAGATCCTAGAATTATCAACTTTCTAGCTGGTTCACTTATAACTTTTCCCAGTTTAACTTCCACTAAAGGTCCCCCCTATCGGAATAATTTATTCATCCTCAAAGCCCTTCATTAACTTATAGTCTGGGATAGGCTTAGTCTCCTCCTCCGCTTGCTGTTCTATCTCCTTGAGCTCCTCAGGGGTTCTAAGCTCTCCCTCGGTCTTAGCTACTATAGTAGTACCAACCAGGTCTCCTGTAACGTTTGTTAACGTCCTCATCATATCACAGAAGTGATCAAAGCTAGCGAAGATAGGGATCACACTCAGAGGTAGGTTAAGGGTCTGCAGGACCACGGTTAACAGGATAAGCGATGCGCTAGGTATTCCTGCTGTTCCAATAGATGCTAGGAGCGCTGTGATTAAAATAGTAGCCTGCTGAGCGAAGCTTAGGTGGATACCGAAGGCATTCGCTACAAACAGCGTCTCCATAGCTATGTATAATGCTGTTCCATCCATGTTTATAGTGGCTCCTAAAGGCAGGCTAAAGGAGTAAACGCTAGGTGAAACCCCTAACCTCTCGTGAGCCACCTTCATGGACAAGGGCAGAACTCCACTAGAGGTTCTGGAGACATATGCCATAAAGAGCACATCTTTAACGTTCCTCAGAAACCAAATAGGGGACACACCGAAAGCAGTTAATATCCCCATGTAAACTACAGCTATGTGAGTGATCATAGCTAAGTAAGCTGCAACTATCAGTTTTAGGAAGGGAAGCAAAACGCTTAATCCCTTTTGACTGATAGTTACAGCCATTAATCCCATTACACCAAACGGGCTGAACTCCAGGACCCACTGAACCATTAGAAACATTATCTGGTTCATGGCCTCAAAGAGATTGTATAGCAGTGTAGCAGCTTCCCTGTACTCCTCTCTCTCGCGCAGTATAGATATAGCTATTCCCAGCATTATAGCAAAAGTTATAACTGGGAGGGGGTTCTTACCAGTCAAGTCCTTAAAGGGATTAGAGGGGATTAATGAGAGAAGGACATCTATCAGGCTAACCTTACCGGAAGGTATAGCGCTCTCCTTAAGCTCTAAATGAAAGCCAACCCCCAGGTGAAACAGGTTAGCGAATATCAGCCCGATCACTATGGCGAAAGCGGAGGTGATAAAGTAATAAGCTATGATCTTTCCACCTACTCTACCCAGCTTTGTAGGTGATATAGATCCAGCTCCCAAGGTTATACTGAAGAAAATTAATGGCATTACGAGCATCTTCAGAGCTTTCAGGAATATCTGTCCGAGAAGCCCCATAAAACTGAAGAGGAAATTATTAACACTAGACCAATAGCCTAGAGTCTTGATGCTGGGATACAACTTCTCTATAGCCCCCGGCAGAAGTCCTATTATCAAGCCTAAGATAAAGCCGAGGGTTATCTTCCATATAAGTGATCTCTCTAGGTAAGCCTTAACTAGCCTTGATAGGAAACCCTTAGGTTTAGAAGCAGTTCTCTCAACCATTTAACTCCCTCCCGTTCGCTTCAATTAGCTAACTCTTTCACCTCCTCAATTAGAGCTAAGAGCTCCTCTAAAACCTCCCTTGAACACTTAGAGATTAGATCCTGGGGAAGATCAGAGATCTTCAATCTCCCTCTTCTACCCCAGAGATGCCAGATGACTGAGTCTATGTGAAGCGGGGGAATTCTTGACTCAGCGGAGATTCCCCTCCAGAGAGATATCACTTTAGCCTCGCTTAAGCTCTCCCCAAAGATAACCTCAGATATCTTCTTAACCCTGATGTCAACCGGGATATCTATCTCCATAGGATAGGGGATAAAACGCTTAAAAGCTATCCGTGAAGCATAGCCAAACATCTTAACAGAGAAGACAACAGTTTTCGCTAACCGAGAAGCTCCCAGTGATGAGGCTACTAGGTCTCTGAAACTTAACATATCCTCATAGTACCCTCTCAGGTCTCTCTCGGTTAAATCAGATAAGGTCGTCCAGAGCTTTCTCACTCGCCTCAACTTCTGAGGGAGAAGTCTAACCTTATACCTCTCTAGGAAAGCTGAGTACTCTTTAAGTAGATCTCCTAGCTCTCTATTCCTAAATTCCCTAGAGAAGGTATTCCACCAGCGCTCCCCTGTCATCTTCAGCTGGTAGCTAGAGATAGCGTTTAATATGACAAGCTTTAGGT
>JALUEN010000137.1:2273-3443 GCA_027052755.1 bacterium
ATCTAATCTCTCCTCAAATCCCCTAACGCAGTTTAGGTGTAAGTTAGACAGTACTTTCACTAAGCGATCTCTGAGGCTAGTCAATTAGATCCTCCTCCTCTATTGGGAATACTTTCTCCCTATCATTTGCTGGAGACCAGTAGCTTATGGTTACATCGTTTATAGACCATAGAAAGTAAGCAGGGTGTCCCCTGTATATGGTTGGAAATTCCACAACTCCTCCTGATATATCCCTTATCCTAACCCCATGACCCTCTATCTCATCAATGAGTTCCTGAAGCTCCCTCTCCAAATGCCTTATCTCATAATTGGTGTTAGTGATTTCTACATCATCAACCCTGAACTTAGACAGGATCTCATATTTCAGTTTCAGAGCTACCAACCTCCGGTGGAGGAGGGAGGCCTTCAAAACCTTATCTCTAATAGCTCCTAAAATCCTCTTAGCCTCCTTAAGGGAGAATATCTCAAACCTGAAATCCTTGCCCATATCTCTCACACCTTTTCAGGAGAGTTTTTTAGGGTCGGCTTTGGATGTAACTTCCGATATAACTCTCAGTTAAATCAGGATAACTAAGCCTTCCTGATGGGATATACTTAATACCATACAGGATTCCCTTTTCAGAGGCAATGTAGCCGACTACCTCCAGGACATGCCATGGGTTAAAAGGTGGGCTCTCTTCTACTTTAAATTCAAAGGAAGATGTAGAGAGGTTTCTCAGCCTTTCCTCAGAGTTATTTCCGCCATATTGAGTCTGTATCTTAGCTACTACAGTAGGTATGGATGAGAATGTGAAAGGAAACGTTATAGATCTCCAGTTATGATCATAGCTCCTAGATGTTCTATCAGCCACAAAGACTAAACCTATATAACTGCTTACTTTAGATCCATCAGAAGCAGAGATAGGATCTATGAACACTATATTAGTGATCTCATCAATATGAGTATCAGTATCATTCTGTTCCTCTATTGTTGCAGCGTAGTTATTGGTTCCCAACCAGTGAAGCCTGATATGAGCGCCTAGAGAGGCATAATCCTGTTCGGTATAGCTGTTAACCTGAGCGAACATGATAGCGTCAGAGAAGTTCATATCAGCTGATGGCGAGAAACTATACCATGTACTAGTATTATTACTACCTGCTCCATTCACTTTTCCCCAGAGAGCTTGAAGT